>NZ_JBOFLP010000252.1:0-16870 GCF_051657925.1 Chroococcidiopsis sp. | reverse complement strand
CGCCATCGCTTAAATTTAATATTTTTGGAGTTAATCTTGCCACACCTCGATTCCTTACTATTTAGCCACAACAGCTTTTCAGCTTGCTATTTATTCTCCCATCATTATGGTCTATTTATTTCTGCCGAACTGTACTAGTCACTGAATTAGAATTATTCCCGCCGTATTTAATTAATAGCGCGATCGCAATACTCACAGCTAGTACCAACACCATACTTAACGCCGAACCAAATCCCCAGTTCTGGGTTGCGCCCAAAAACTGGTTATAAATTAACCTAGCGATTGTCATACTGGATGCACCACCGAGTAACTCTGGAGCAATGAAATCACCAATTGCCGTAATGAACACTAACAGCGAACCTGCGGCAATTCCTGGTAAAGTTTGGGGGACAGTTACCTTCCAAAAGGTTTCAGCGGGATTTGCCCCTAAATCTGCGGCTGCTTCTAGTAACCTCCGGTCTAATCTTTCTAGAGAAGCGTAAAGAATCAAGACCATATAAGGCAGCAAATTGTAACTCAAGCCAATCAAAACTGCCGTACTGCTATTGTGAATCTGGAGGCTGGGTAAACCAATACTATTAAGCAAAGAGTTCAGCACGCCTGTAGGTCGCAAAATCGTAATCCAGGCATAAGAACGCAGTAAAGAGGATGTCCACAGGGGTAAGACAAAACCCAATAAAAGTAGAGTCCGCCAGCGTTGAGGAGTCAATAAAGCAATCCAGTAGGCGACGGGAAATCCTAATAACAAGCAAATAATAGTACTAGCGCTAGCTAAAAATAGCGATCGCCCCATCACTCCCATATACAGGGGTTGAAATACCTGAATATAGTTATCTACACCACTAGGATTGACGATATTTCCTGGGCGAAACCCCGGCACTAAACTCAACTCAAAAATAATCAGTGTTGGTAGTACCAGCAACAATATCAACCAAATTCCAGCCGGAGTTAGAAAAATCGTCGGTTCTAGCCAATTCCACCAACGAGGATGTTTCGGTGGTAGCGGTGGTTCGGCATCCTGACTCGACGTTACATCGAGTTGAAGTGGTGACTTTTTTACAGGCACAGTTTGTAGAAGGGAGTAGGGAGTAGGGAATAGGGAGTAGGGGTTAGAAATGAGATCTAACAACTACCAATGACCAATGACCAACGATCGATAACTATTCATACTTCATCTTTCTTCCTTCTTCCTTCTTCCTTCATAGTTTCCTAATTTCCGATTCCCTAGCTGCTAGTTAGTTGTGTCCAGTAGCGATCGTAAACTGCATCAAAATCTCCTAAGGGGGAAATGCGTTCGCATTTATTTAAGACCGATTCTGGAGGAAACAAATTGGTATCTTGGCGCAGCTGAGTTGGTAACTGTTCTAATGCAACTTGATTGGGAATGGCAACGGTTTGTCGCTGGCAAATTTCTGCTGCTACCGTAGGTTCCAAGTTGTAATTGAGCCAAGCGTATGCAGCATCGAGATTGGGTGCGGTTTTGGGAATGGCGATCGTATCCGTCCACAAAGACGTGCCACTGGCAGGAATGATGTATCTGAGATTGGGGTTTTCCTGAGAAATTTTAATTCCATCAGTGGAATATGCCATCGCTAACACTAAATCTCCGGCGAGGATTTGACTGCGCCAAGCATCGGTATCAAATGCAGCAATACTAGGTTTGAGTTCTCGTAACTTCTCGTAAGCCTGTTTAATTTGCGACTCATCTTTGGAATTATAGGAATAACCCAACATTCGTAGAGTTGCGCCCATGACTTCCCGCACGTCATCAATTAAAGTCATGCGTCCTGACAATTGCCGACTATTTTTCCACAAATATTCCCAATCTGTAGGTGGTTCTTTTAACTGCTGGGTATTGTAAACAAATCCAGTTGTTCCCCAACTCATGGGAATACTGTGACGATTT
This sequence comes from Chroococcidiopsis sp., assembly GCF_051657925.1. Lineage (NCBI taxonomy): Bacteria > Bacillati > Cyanobacteriota > Cyanophyceae > Chroococcidiopsidales > Chroococcidiopsidaceae > Chroococcidiopsis > Chroococcidiopsis sp. The sequence continues at coordinate 14,964 of NZ_JBOFLP010000252.1, read as the reverse complement.
TGCGGATCGTAAGTCGGATTTTGAAACTGAGGGGCAAGTCGGTCTAAACCTTGGAGGCGCGAACGGTCGAGTTCGTGGAGCATTCCCATTTCTATCATTCGCCTTACCATATAATCGCTAGGATAGATGATGCTGTAATTTCCTCCTCCTCCCGCTTGTAACTTTGCCAGCATTGCTTCGTTTGATTCGTAGATGTCCGCAACGACTGGTACTTTGAACTGAGCAGTAAAGTTTTTAATTAGTTTGTCATCTGTATACTGCGACCAGGTATAGACAAATAACTTGTCTGTTGGACTTGCTGGTGCTGTTTCCCGTTGGACTCCTCCCTGTCTCCAGCCACAACGGGTGAAAGCAAGTCCAGAAATTGCTGCTACTGAGATGTGAATAAATCTGCGTCTCGATCGCGAAAATCTTTGTACTGGCTGATGGTTTGTGTTCATTCGCTTCCACTGGCTTTTAAAGCTATACAGTCACGAGTCGCCCAACGAACGTAGATCGGTATATCAGTGTCTGATAAAGTGTTGCCTGTATTTGGTTGTAAGACTTTAATGCGATCGCCCGAGTCTAATTCTACTAAGTAGTGAACGTGAGTTCCCAGGTACATGACGTGTAGTAGTCTACCAGCAAAACAATTCGTGCGAATAGTAGGACGTTCCAAGCTCAACTCGATTTTTTCTGGACGCACGCTTACCATCACTGGAGCAGAAGTTGCCGTCGGTTCTGTATAGTCATGTCTTTGCACGACAATTTTTAATCCCTTCTGACTATCAACCTGGAGAGTCGAGCGATCGCTATGCACGATTTTCCCGGCTAATAAGTTAGTATCGCCGATGAAATCGGCTACAAATGCCGTACTTGGATGTTCGTAGATTTCTTTGGGAGAACCAATTTGTTCGATCTTGCCACGATGCATCACAGCAATGCGGTCTGATAAAGCAAGGGCTTCTTTTTGGTCGTGGGTGACAAAGATAAAAGTCACGCCCAAATTTTGATGCAGATTGGATAATTCTACCTGCATTTCCTGACGGAGTTTCAAATCGAGTGCTGCTAAAGGCTCATCTAACAACACGACTGCCGGACGATTGACTAATGCCCTTGCCAAAGCAACTCGCTGCTGCTGTCCGCCTGAGAGTTGGGCAGGAAAGCGCGATCGCATCGTCTCCATCTTTACTAATTTGAGTGCGGCTTCCACGCGGCTATTCAGTTCCACCCGCGAGAGTTTTTGCAACCGCAACCCAAAAGCAATGTTATCCCACACATTTAAGTGGTTAAACAAAGCATAGCTTTGAAATACAGTATTGACGGGGCGACGATAGGGCGGAACGCGATTCATCTGTTCACCCTGAATCAATATCTTTCCCGCGTCCGCTCGTTCAAATCCAGCAATTAAACGTAACGTTGTCGTTTTGCCACAACCAGAGGGACCGAGAATACTAAAAAATTCTCCTCGACGAATATTTACGTCGATCCCGTTTACGGCTAATTCTTGATGAAAAAACTTATAGACGTTTTGCAGCTCAACGTCAAGCAGCGATGCACCGACTTTTCCCCCTGTATACCGTGTTGCAGTTCGAGCCGTCATCCGTATTGTCCCAGGTAATATATTTTATCTTCCAGTCTGCACGGTATTTTGTCGAACTGCCAATAAATTTACTTGTTCCCGCTATTAGCTGAGCGAACGCTCACTCCAATTGATTAAAATGAGATCGATGAAGGCTGCTTTGTCTGAGCGCGATCGCCTCAGTTGTGGGTAACTTAGATCTTAAATGCTACCGCGCCAATATCGTAAATCCCACCCCATGAAAATCATTTATCCCGCCTATGGCAGCAAGACGAAAACGACCCGCACTGTCGGGCGTAGTTTCCAAGCCTTAGTGTTAATGCTAGGGATTACTGTTGCCATGTTTGGTGGGATTGGCAGTCGGCTGGCATATTTACAGCTCGTTGAAGGGACTCGCAATCGGCAATTGGCGGACAATAACCGAATTCGATTGATTCCCAAACAGCCAGAACGGGGTAGTATCTTCGATCGCAAAGGCAGAATTTTAGCAACTAGTCGTCTGTCTCATTCCGTTTACATTTGGCCTATGGCTCCCCAAAAACCGGAATGGGATAGTACTAAACAACGCCTTGCCCAAATTTTACAAATGCCAGCCGCCGAAATTCAACAACGCATGGATAAAGCCGGGGTAAATTCTCCTAGCTTAATTCGGATGGCACGAGATATTAACCCCGCCCAAATAACGGCTTTGGCAGAATACAAAAATCAATTAAAAGATGTAGAAGTTTACATCGAACCGATTCGTAGTTATCCCAACGGTCAAATCGCCGCCCACATTCTCGGTTATACAGGCGAGATGAATGACAATACATTAGCTGAAAAACGTAAAGAAGGCTATCGCCTCGGAGATGTCATCGGACAAATGGGGGTAGAAGCAGCCTTTGAAAAGCAACTGCGGGGTGAATGGGGCGGACAACAGGTAGAAGTTGACGGGAAAGGTAGGGTTTTACGATATTTAGGCGATAAAAAGGCAAGATCGGGTCAGAACATTCATTTAACGATCGATCTAGAGTTACAAAAAGCCGCCGAAAAAACTTTGGGCGATCGCCAAGGGGCGATCGTTGCCCTCGACCCCCGTACTGGGGGAGTATTAGCAATGGTGAGTCGTCCTACCTTCGACCCCAACGTATTTTCTAAACGCATCACCCCCGCCGTGTGGCGCAGCCTGCAAAAGAAAGATCATCCCTTTGTCAACCGCGCCTTAAGAGGTTTCCCCCCTGCAAGTACGTTCAAAATCATCACCGCTACCGCTGGCTTGGAATCAGGGAAGTTTTCGCCTAAAACGCGATTGCAAACCTATGGTTGCATGAACATTGGTGGTACGCGATTCTGCGATTGGAATCTTGCCGGATTTGGCGTACTCGATTTTCCTGGGGCGTTGGCTTGGAGTAGCGATACATTTTTCTATCAAATCGGTCGGGGAATTGGCGGACCAACTCTGATTGAATGGACGCGGAAATTTGGGTTTGGGCGCAAAACGGGCATTGAACTCGCACCAGAAGAAGCAAAAGGGTTAGTTGCGGATGATAAATGGAAGCGAGCCAACTATGACTTACCTTGGAAGGTGGGCGACACGGTAAATATGTCCATCGGTCAAGGGTTTTTGCAAGTTTCTCCCTTGCAAGTTGCCGTGATGTTCGCCGTTCCTGCTAGTGGTGGCTACCGCATCAAACCGCACTTGCTGCGAGATAACGAGGAAGCGAAAAAGTGGCGGGAGTCTTTAAATATCAAACCAAGCACCGTGCAAACCGTCCGCCAAGGACTGCGACAAGTCGTAGCTAGCGGAACGGGTAGGGCGTTGAGTTCTCCTACCATTCCCCCTGCTGCTGGTAAAAGCGGTACGGCGGAGACTTATAAGAAGAAATCTCACACTTGGTTTGGCGGTTACGCCCCGTACAATAAGCCAGAAATTGTGGTCGTAGCGTTTGCCGAACACTCTGGTGGTGGCGGCGGAAAGATTTGCGCTCCAATGGTATTAAAGGTTATGGAAGCTTATTTTCACGGGCAGAAGGCGAAGGGAGAAGTCGTAAGTCGTAAGTCGTAAGTCGGAATTAACTTGCCTCTTGTCTGACTCACAGATAACTGATTCACTACTCACCATATGTATGGATACGAACAGACGATCTGTCTATCATATGCTGAGTTTTTGGATATTTTTGTCAGTACTGAAAGATTTGAGAGTTAGTTTATAGACATTTAGATAAAGCTTTTTTAAGTATCGAAACGATTTATGCTAAAAATCTCGATACACAAGTTAAAATTCTTTTTGGAATGAACGCGGTGTTACTGTAAATGTTGAGTATATGAGTTCCACTCGGGCATTGGATAGGTGATAGTTGCGATCGCTCTTTAACAAAAGTTCATAGTGGTTTCAGTATTTTCTCTAAACTTGACAGAGAGAAAATGAAATATGTTGATTTTATGTAACGAAAAGCACTTTTTTGATGTTTGAGCTGAACCTTGAGATGCAAATATAAGTACTCACTGTTTTGTTAAAAACTCCAAACACGCATTTACTAAACAACTTTTATGACCGCAACGACTAATAACAAATTGAACTCGATTGATGAATTTCCATCTGCTGTTGAAGTTGCTAAGATTTGGCAGCAAAAAGGGACTCAGTTAGCCAATTTAGGTAAATATACAGAAGCATTGAATTACCTAAATCGAGCCATAACAATTTATGAGGACAATCCTACCGCTTTAGTGATGCGGGCAGTTGTACTGATTCATTTAGGACAAAATGAAGCAGCGCTAACAGATTGCGATCGCGCTTTGACAATTAACCCTAAAGACAAACAGGCTTGGTTATTTAAAGGCGTAGCTTTAAATTATTTAGGGCGTTACGAGCAGTGTTATGCTAGCTACGATCGCGCCTTGGGAATCGAACGGCGATCGCTTGTTTACAGATTAGTACAAGTGTGGAAGGGCATTTTTGGTGTTGGTCGTTCTGACACCGCAGCTATGACTTCTTCCTCTTGAAAGCTAATAGGGTGCGTTAAATTAACGCACTTGAAAGGAATTTGGCTCATAGGGTGCGTTGTTTAACGCACCCTACAAATTGTCATAACCTTAAACCCACTGCACGGGATCGAGTTGATAATAACTTTGCAATAATTCGTAAAGTGCTGAATGCTGTTTCTGTAATTGGTGTGGTTTTTCAAAAAAAGTTTCTGTAGCGACGGCAAAAAACTCGGCTGGATTTGTCGTTCCATAGCTATCCATAACAGTTTTTCTACCTCGTTGTACGTCATGACAAAGTTGCTGATACGCTGCTGTCATCACCTGCATCCAAATCGGATAATCTAATTTTCGTGACAAAATGGGTACGCCTTCAGCTTCACCATCTTCCTGGTCTAACTGATGGGCAAACTCATGCAGTACGATATTGCGACCATCTTGCCAGTTACGAGTATCGTATTGTACCTGTTCCCAAGATAAGACTAATTGGTCATTCGTCCAAGACTCTCCCAATCTTGCCACGCGCTTTTCTTCTACAATATAACTTCCAGTTTTTGTGATTTCATTGACAAAATATGTCCTGGGATAGATGAAAATAGAGCGCAATTTTGGAAAGTATTCGTCTCTTTCATTGAGTAAAAGTAAACAAGCAACAGCAGCGATCGTTATTTTCATTTCTTCTGTCACTAGTAAACCATTACAACCAATAAATTGTTTTTCTGCTAAGAATACTTGAATGTGTCCTTGCAAGCGCTGGCGATCGCCTTTGGAAAGACAATAATAAATTGGTAAATTATTTTCAATTACTGCATTCCACAGTATAGGAAAAGGAAGCTGCTTATAGTGACGGCGACGTTTTTTTATTAGAATAGGATGAATGAAAATCGCAGCAATAATGAAGGCGATCGCGATTATAATAGTTAGTGTTTCTATCATAAAGGTACAACAGTAGTCTCAGTTCTTGCATTTTCAATTCTTTCAAATAACCTAACCATACATTAATTATTTTTAGAAAAAATAGTATTTAATTACACAAATAGATAGATATCGCATCTTACTCTGACTAATGTTATTCTAGGAACATTTTTGGGTGATTTAAAGCTAGAAAGTTCATTTCAGCAATTTTGATGCTCGTACTCTCAGTGGATAACTATGAAATTGTTTAGCCCAATCGCATCACCACAAGAGCAAGATATTTCCAGAGCTAAAAGCTTTAGAGGACTGCCACTACGATTAGTCTTGGTATTACCTTTTGTGTTACAAATTGCTGGTGCGGTAGGGTTAGTAGGCTACCTTTCTTTTAAAAACGGTCAGCAAGCAGTTAACGTTCTTGTCGATCGCTTGATGGATAAAAGTAGTTACCTAGTGTCCGAACATCTCAATAATTATTTAAAAACTCCTCAAAAACTTAATCAAGTTAATTTTAATGCGATTGAGCTAGGATTATTAGATTTAAAAGACTTTAAAACCGCAGGGCATTATTTTTGGAAACAACTACAAACTTATCCAAACATAACTTACAGTGGCTATGCCCTGACCACAGGAGAATTTACTGCTGCTGGAAGATTTCTAGCAGGACAGGGAGTTACCATAGATGAACTTTCACCTGCTACCAGTTGGAAAAACTACACTTATGCTACAGATAGTCAAGGTAATCGTAATAAACTAGTAGCAGTATACGATGACTACGAACCTCTCACAGAAACTTGGTATAAGGATGCAGTTAAAGCAGGAAAACCAACATGGAGTTCAGTAGCTAACTGGGACGGCGAAGATTTAGCTGGATACATATCTCTTAACGCCACTAGACCCATTTATAATAATAAAAAGCAACTTGTCGGTGTCATTGGAGTCGAGCTACTTTTAGATAGTATTAGTAATTTTTTACAGCAATTAAAAATTAGCTCGTCAGCCAAAACTTTTATTATTGAGCGCGATGGTTTACTGATTGCCTCCTCTAGTACGAAAAAACCTTTTACCCTAGTTAATGGCGTAGCTAAAAGACTTAGCGCCCTCGATAGCAATGACGCTCAAATTCAAGCAACAGCCAAGTATTTAAACCAAAATTTCGGTAATTTTCAAAGAATTAAAGGCGAACAAAAACTCCATTTTAAATTACAAGACGAACTTCAGTTCGTTCGCGTAGTCCCTTGGCAAGATGAATTTGGTTTGAATTGGTTAGTCGTAACTACCATACCCGAATCAGATTTCATGGCACAAATTCATGCCAACAATCAGATCACATTTTTTCTCTGTCTCATAGCATTATTAGTAGCGGTTTGGTTGGGGTTATTGACTTCTCGTTGGATTACTTTACCAATTCTACGTTTGAGTAAAGCCTCTGCGGCGATCGCTCAAGGAGATTTAAACCAACACGTAGAAGTCAAAAGTATCGTTGAACTAGGAGTATTGTCGCGTTCCTTCAATGAGATGACGCAACAATTACAAGCATCTTTTGCTAATTTAGCTCGAACCAATCAAGAACTCGATCGCAAAAACCGGGAATTTGTCCGAGTCAACGAGCAATTGGATAAGGCGAATCAAGAATTAGCAACAGCTAACGATGAACTAGAACTGCGGGTTGAGAAAAGAACTATAGAACTACTACATGCTAAAAACGCGGCAGAATTAGCTAATCGCGCTAAAAGTGAATTTCTAGCAAACATGAGTCACGAACTACGGACTCCTCTTAACGCCATCCTCGGTTTTTCCCAACTGATGAATCGAGAAACTTCTTTAAGCAATCGGCAACAGGAAAATCTCAGAATTATCAATCGTAGTGGCGAACATTTACTCTCGCTGATCAATGACATATTAGATTTAGCCAAAATTGAGTCAGGAAAAATGACTCTCTATTCCACTGACTTTGACTTATATGTCTTATTAGAATCGATTAAAGAGATGTTGACACTCCGAGCAGAATCTAAAGGTTTACAGTTGACAATTGAGTGCAGCAAAAATCTCCCTCAATATATTAAAACTGACGACAAAAAACTACGGCAAGTGCTGATTAATTTATTGGGTAATGCAATTAAATTTACTTCAGTTGGTAGCGTCACTCTACGAGTAGAATTAGCAGGCGATCGACAACCAATAATTAACGACCAACAACCAATAACCATTCATTTTGAAGTTGCCGACACTGGCGTAGGTATTGCACCTACAGAAATCAATAGTGTATTTGAAGTTTTTGTGCAAACAGACATAGGCAAGCAATCTCAACAAGGCACTGGTTTAGGCTTACCTATTGCTAAAAGGTTTGTCGAATTGATGGGAGGAAAGATTACTGTTAGTTCCGAACTAGGAAAAGGTACAGTTTTTCAATTTTATATCCAAGCTTTAGCAAGCGAAACTAGCAAAATTGTCGGACAGAAAATAACTCGAAGAGTTATTGGACTCCAACCAAACCAACAGGAATATCGAATCTTAGTAGTAGACGATCGCTGGGAGAATCGCCAGCTTTTACTAAAATTATTACAACCAATTGGTTTCCAAGTTAAAGAAGCAGTTAACGGACAAGAAGCAATCAAAATATGGCAGCAATGGCAACCGCATTTGATTTGGATGGACATGCGAATGCCAGTCATGAACGGTTATGAGGCAACTCAAAAGATTAAATCGCATCTTCAAGGACAAGCTACTGCAATTATTGCTCTTACCGCTAGCACTTTTGAAGAAGAAAAAGCAGTTATTCTTTCGACTGGTTGCGATGATTTTGTCCGCAAACCTTTTCATGAAGAAGTCATTTTTGACAAAATGACTCAATTTTTAGGCGTACGGTATATATATGAAGAGATCTACTCTAAAAATATTTCTGAAGCTTCAACTGTTGAAAAGTTGACGGCTGAAGCTTTAGCAGTTATGTCGAATGAATGGCTGATGAACCTCTCAGAAGCTGCGGCTTTGATTGACGAAGAACAAATTGCTCAATTAGTGTCTCAAATCCCAGCAGAATATCAAGCATTAGCTCAATCTATTCAACAAGAAGTTAAAGAATTTGATTTTGACCGGATTATGAATTTCGCTCAAGCCGCAGCTAGTTTATGAATAAAGCTCAGTTAAGTCATAATTATGTCAATATTTTAGTTGTTGACGATACTCCCGATAACTTAAGGATTTTATCTACAGCTTTAATAGAACGAGGTTATAAAGTTCGCTGCGCTAAAAATGGTGCTATGGCATTAATTACAGCCAAAAAAGATCCGCCTCATCTCATCTTGTTAGATATTAAAATGCCAGAGATGGATGGATATGAAGTCTGCGAGAAACTGAAATCAGATTCTTCAACTGATAATATTCCCGTAATTTTCCTAAGTGCGCTGGATGATGTTTTCGATAAAGTCAAAGGTTTTGCAGTTGGTGGGGTAGACTATATCACAAAGCCATTTCAAATTGAAGAAGTCGTAGTTCGCATCCAACATCAATTAGCCTTGCAAGCAGCAAAAGCAGAAATTTGTCAATTAAATCTTGAGCTAGAACAAAAAGTTCGACAAAGAACTATACAATTAGAAGAAGTTATTAACCAAAGAGATCGAGAAATTGCCGAGCATAAACAAACCCAAGAAAGACTATTTTATCAAGCTTTACACGATGCTCTGACAGGTTTACCCAATCGAACTTTATTTATGGAGCATCTGCAAAAAGCTCTACATCGTATTATCAGAAATAAAGATTATTTGTGTGCCGTTTTATTTATCGATCTCGATCGCTTCAAAATTATTAATGATAGTTGGGGACATGCTGTTGGCGATCGCCTATTAATTGCTATCTCTCATATCCTAAAAGAATGCTCGCGCGAGGTTGATACTGTGGCGCGTTTGAGTGGAGATGAGTTTACTATTCTATTAGAAGATCTACAAGATATTCAAGACGCGATCGCAATTGCCGAACGATTGTTAGAGAAACTCACTGCTCCAATTTATTTAGGTGAATGTAAAGTCTATATTGGTGCTAGTATTGGTATTGTTTTTGGTTCGGTAGCTTATCAAACTGTCAATGAGTTGCTGCGGGATGCCGATATTGCGATGTATCGCGCCAAAGCTTTAGGAAAAGGGCGTTATGCAGTCTTCGATCGCGAAATGTACGATCGAGTGTTGCATCTTTCACAAATAGAAATAGACTTGCGTTGTGCATTGGAACGGCAAGAATTTCTATTACATTATCAACCAATTATCTCTGTCACAACCGGGGAATTGACAGGTTTTGAAGCTTTATTGCGCTGGCAACATCCAAAAATGGGATTGATCGATCCAGGAAATTTTATTGAGATCGCCGAAGAGACTGGCTTAATTGTACCGATCGGTGAATGGATTTTACAGGAAGCCTGCCAACAGTTATGTGCTTGGCAACAAAAATTTGCTACTGCTACATCTTTATATATCAGCGTCAATCTTTCCAGCAAGCAAATTCAGCAATTCGATCTGGTCGAGAAATTAGTTAAAATTCTAGATTTTACTGGTTTAGATGGAAAAAATCTCAAGTTAGAACTGACTGAAACTATGCTGATGGATCGAGGAGAAAAAACGATCGAACTTCTCTTCCAAATTAAAGAGCAAAACATTCAACTCAGTATTGATGATTTTGGTACGGGATATTCCTCTTTAAGTTATTTACACCGTTTTCCAATAGATGCACTGAAAATCGATCGCTCTTTTGTTAGTCCGATTGACGCGGAAGGAAAGAATTGTGAAATAGTGAGGACAATTATTACTCTAGCTCACACTTTAGGAATTAAAGCGATCGCCGAAGGAGTAGAAACATCTCATCAACTAACTGTATTAAAAAAGTTGGGGTGTGACGAAGCGCAAGGGTATTTCTTTGGTATGCCCGTCAACTTTCAGCTAGCAGAAGCGATCTTAACTAAACATTCTCATGTTAATTCTTTGTGACTACGCCGCCGAAGATCCTCCCAACTTCCCTTATTAAGGGGGGCTAGGGGGGATCGAAGTCTGTGCAAAAACGGGGACGCAATGTAGCGTAAAATTATCCTCACATAGGTATTTGCTCGCCTCCCCCATGTATTGCGATTATCTCGTCCAAATTCTGACTGCCCGCGTCTACGATGTTGCCCAGGAATCTCCACTAGAATACGCTGCAAATCTCTCAACTCGAATAAACAACAAACTCCTGCTGAAGCGAGAGGATATGCAGTCAGTCTTTTCCTTCAAATTGCGGGGGGCTTATAACAAAATGGCACAACTGGCACCGGAGTTGTTAGCACAAGGTGTCATTGCTGCATCTGCTGGAAACCACGCCCAAGGAGTAGCGCTTGCTGCCCGCCACTTGGGAACTCGCGCTATTATCGTCATGCCCGTGACAACTCCCCAGGTGAAGATAAATGCAGTCAAATCTCATGGAGGAGAGGTTATATTGCATGGGAATACATATGATGATGCCTATACTCATGCCCGTCAATTAGAAGCCGAAAAAGGCATGACGTTCATTCATCCCTTTGACGATCCGTATGTGATTGCCGGACAAGGTACGATTGGGATGGAAATTTTACGACAGTGCCAACAACCAATTCATGCAATTTTTGTGGCAATTGGGGGTGGTGGTTTAATTTCGGGAATTGCGGCATACGTAAAAAGATTGCGCCCTGAAATCAAAATTATCGGCGTAGAACCCGTAGATGCTGATGCGATGTATCAGTCTCTTAAAGCTGGAAAAAGGGTAAGGTTGCCTCAAGTCGGCTTGTTTGCCGATGGGGTAGCGGTGCGGGAAGTCGGAGAAGAAACTTTTCGGTTGTGCCAGCAGTATGTCGATGACATCATTTTGGTGGATACAGATGATACTTGCGCCGCAATTAAAGACGTATTTGAAGATACGCGATCGATTTTAGAACCAGCTGGGGCATTAGCGATCGCGGCTGCTAAAACTTATGCAGAACGAGAACAAATTCAGGGACAAACTTTAGTCGCTGTCGCCTGCGGTGCTAATATGAATTTCGATCGCCTGCGGTTTGTTGCGGAACGTGCAGAGTTGGGCGAACGTCGGGAAGCTATCTTTGCCGTAACAATTCCCGAACAACGGGGCAGTCTAAGGAAGTTTTGCGAATGTATTGGCAAGCGCAATTTAACTGAGTTTAACTATCGGATTGCCGACGAAAAAGAAGCGCATATTTTTGTCGGCGTACAAATTGAAAATCGCGCCGATGCAGCCAAAATGGTAGCTAACTTTGAAGCGGCGGGGTTGAAAACCATTGACTTAACTGATGACGAACTGACAAAATTACACTTGCGGCACATGGTAGGCGGGCGTTCTTCCCTAGCTAGCAACGAATTACTCTATCGTTTTGAGTTTCCCGAACGTCCTGGGGCATTAATGCAATTTGTTGGTTCCATGAGTCCCAATTGGAATATTAGCTTGTTTCACTACCGCAACAACGGGGCAGACTACGGACGCGCCGTAGTGGGAATGCAAGTTCCGCCGCAGGAGATGGAACAGTGGCAAGCCTTTCTCGATACACTGGGATTGAATTATTGGGATGAAAGTCAAAATCCAGCGTATAAGTTGTTTTTAGGGTAGAAATCTCACTGCGAATCTTGAATTACTAATCGCGAGGAACTACAACGCCCAAATTCTTCTGGGGCATATTGTAAATGCGCTTCTGCACCAGACCAAAGGAACGTGCCTGGAGTGACCGATCGCACGAGATAATGGAGTTGATAGACTCCTGGTTCGAGTCTGTCACTGTAAGCTACCACGCGATCGCGGTATATTGTTTGATAGCCAATTTCCCAGCTATCTTGTTGCGATTGGAAGTAGGGCGTAGCGGTTTGGAAACTCGTATCTACAGCCTCAAATCCGGCGGGGAGAGGATCTGTAATTACGACTCGATCCACAGGGCGATCGCTAATTATTTCTAAACCTATATCAAACACTTGTCCGACTGGAACTGTCAAGGGTTCGGCAGGCGCATATAACCCAATTCGCCGCAATGCTTTTGTTTCATTAGCCGGACGAATTTCTCGCGTCACCCTGAGTCCGTTTAAGCGCCCTGGTTGTTCTCCCTGAAAGCGATAGCGATAGGCAAGTAGGTAGTGTAGCATCCCGCGACCGGATTTTTTCAAAGTTAGATTTAAATTTTTTTGCCCACGGGGTAGCTGAGTCATCGGTACGGAAATATCTACACTGGGTTTGCGATAGCCTGCAAATTGAGTCGCAGTTAAATTTTTTCCTCCCAGTTGCACGGTGGCAGTAAAGTTAGGTGGTGTGGGTTGTAGAGACTTTACATGTAACGTCTCTACCCGCATGTATTGCACTAAAGCAGCAAGTGCTTCAGCATTATCATAAGTTGTCTGCCAAGTTCCTTCTCTTCGCAATCCCAAAAGTCCTTGCAACAATCGAGCTAAAACTTCCGGCTTTGCCTTAGTATCGATAAATAATCGTAAGGCTTGGGCTTGACTTGTAGTAGGAGAATTCAACCACTGCCAACCGGAAGGTAAATTTACGACTGCACTGCGTCCAGTTTCATATACAATCTCTTGCAATTGATTCGTCAGAATTTTCGCCTCTTGCTGCCACTCTGGAAATAGATGCAGGTATCGTGCTAATTTAATTTTGGTAACGAGATCGAAGCGATCGCGTCCGTTATAAATATCGGCAAGAAAATCATTCTGTTTATTCCCTAATTCTGCTAATGCGATCGCTGCTTCTAAGCGTACTCGTTCTTTACAAGGCGACTCTTTACAAAAATCGTATTGACTGGGATTTGCTAAGAGTTTTTGCAAATATATTCTGAGCTGACGCACCATTTTAGCATCAATATCGAATCCTGCTGTTTGGGCTTGGGCAATTGCCTTTGCTGCATAAGGAGAAACAAAAGGATCTGATGTTTTCTCGCCAGGTAAGCTAGCAAAGCCGCCATCGGGTAACTGGAGTTTTTGCAATCGTTCTAAAGCTTTTGCTTGTTGACTGGGGTTGAAATCAGTTACAGTTTGCCCGTATTGTTGAGAAAGAATTTGTAAATTTGCCGCGATCGCAAGTTGACTGGCGGCTGGTTCTAAAAATGGCAGTTGTTCTTCGTCTAGAACTTGTTTGACTGAAGCGGTAATATTAGCAATTGGCGTACTTGCTAGGGAAATTTCTAATCCGCCGACATCGGGGACGACATTGTTATCTATATTTAAAGGAATGGAAGCGCGATCGCGCGTTACTCCCGACTTTACCACTTGTTCTGTTATTTCTAATGGTTTTACCTCCAAAGGCACGGCGAAAGCATCGGTCGTACCATTTAATTGCGTGGTAAATTTTACCGTTGCTTTACCCGAACGATTAGTGACAAAGGGGAAACGATAAGCACTTGTACCCGATTGCGCTTGTACGGGCGGGTTTTGTAGAATTTCTCTAGTTCTACCACCAACATTTTCGCTAAACCCGCCCTTACCAGAATTAGGATCGGCAAACTGTAAGGAACCATCTACAGCACCTTGGATTGCTAGCGTTCCCGATTGTCCTGTAGTATTGGTGACTGATAAACCCGCCTCAAAGCGATCGCCTATACGGGCAAACTGCGGCAGAATTGGATTAGATAATAACGGTTTAGTCGCAATAAACGTTTCTTCCCCATTTCCAAAACGCAAATCGCCATCGGTAGCAACCGCCATGACTCGCCAAGTTGTCAAATCATCGGGTAGAGTAAACGTGACTTTTGCCCTGCCACTGGCATCTGTCTGCACCGCACCATTGTAGTATGCTAGAGGTTGAAAGTTTGTCCGCACGCGGGTACTTGCCAATCCCGCCGAACTTCCGCCACCATAACCCCAACCTTTATCGAGGGGAGACGACAGGGGTGATAATACAACATTGGGACGATTATCGGCAAAGCGAGTAGAAATTGGTTGTTCGGCGTATACTGTTTGTACCAGATCTGGTGGTCGATAGCCGCTAAGTTGCAATACGGCTTCATTCACTACCATCACAGCAAACTGTCCTTGCAGGGGATTCCCTACTCCATCTTGTAATTGTAATTCAACAGTTTGTGCTTCACCAGGAGCAAGCGATCGCTTTTCGGGATTCACTTGCACTTTTAAATACTTATCCGCCAAATTAATCTTGAACGGTGCAAACCCAATTCTTACCAAATTTTCTAAACTTCCTGGTTCGACTTGAGATATGGGAGTACCTTGACGCACGAGTACCGCTTCGACTGCGGCGTTTGGTAACATATCTGCGGTGACTTGAAATTGAACTTGTGGCGCACCACCTTTAACCGGAATAATCGTGCGATACAGAGTATCGTGACGTACAACTGCCAAATACAACTCTGCTTCAGGATAGGGAGACTGAATTAATACCGTGGCTGTTTCCCCAGGTTGATAGCTATCCTTATCCAGTTTGAGTTCTAAGCGATTGTTAGTGTAGCGATCGCCCCAGTTTACCCCATTATCGCCTGTCGCCCAAATCTGCGTATCAGTGGCAGTGCTTTCGTTTTTCGCATT
>NZ_JBOFLP010000251.1:0-41748 GCF_051657925.1 Chroococcidiopsis sp. | reverse complement strand
TTTGGGGCTATTTCTCGTCAGTCGCCTACCGTTGAATTGGCTGTTGCTGTCGTCTGGCAGTTTTTTTGTCGGGCTTGCGACGATCGGGATGCATTACACTGCCATGCACGCGATGTTGGTAGCAGCAGAACCAACCTACAATCTGCGGTTCGTTGCTTTTTCCAATTTGTGTGCGGTTGGTCTATCCTTCTGTGGCTTGTGGCTGACATTCCATCCGACTGCTAAACATCTGGTTCCGGCGGAGAGTTGGCGCAAGCTGGGAAGTGCCATTTTAGCGGGAACTGCGATTGATGGGATGCACTATCTGGCAATGGCGGGAGTCAATTTCTATCCCAGTGTCCAAAAATTAAGCAAGATATCTGCTGGCATTGATAACTACGTGCTGGCAATTACGATTGGTGTTGCAACTTTGGCTATTTTATTGTTAGGTGGCTTGGCTTCTTTTTTTGGTCAACAACTCAGAGCAGAAATCGCCAGAATTGAAGCAATACGAGAAAGTGAAAAGCGATATCAAGAATTATTCGAGTTGGCTCCCGATGCCTATTTTTCCCTGACACCTGATGGTACAATCCAATCGGCAAATCAGTTTAGTGCTGAATATTTAGGCTATAGCCAAGAAGAACTAATCGGTAGTTCGGCTTGGATGACAGTTTACGAAGCCGATCTTCCTTGGGCGCAGCAGTGGATGGAGAGCATGTTTCGCGACAGAGTGACGACGAGCGAAATCGAACTGCGAAAAGTGCGTAAAGATGGCTCGGTGTTTTGGATTCGCGAACGCAGCAAATTAATTTTAGACGCAATGGGGACACCTGTAGGACTGAATACGATTTGCCGCGACATTACCCAATTGAAACAAGTAGAAGAACAATTGCGGCAGAATGCGTTTCACGATCCACTCACGGGTTTACCCAATCGCGTGCTGTTTATGGATCGCTTGCAATTAGCGATCGAGCACCACAAAAGGCATCCAGAAGATTGTTTCGCCGTTTTGTTTCTAGATTTAGACCGCTTTAAAGTCATTAACGATAGTTTAGGGCATTTACTGGGCGATCGCTTACTCATGGCGATCGGCGATCGCCTTAAAGAATGTCTGCGTCCTGTAGATACGGTAGCGCGGCTCGGGGGAGACGAATTTACAATTCTGATCGAGGATATTACCGATGTTAGCGACGCAATTCGCGTTGCCGAACGAGTTAATACTGCGCTTGCTGTGCCGTTTCATTTAGACGGACAGGAAGTTTTCACCGCTGCCAGTATTGGTATTGCCTTGAGTACCACTGGTTATGACAACTCCGAAGACGTACTGCGAGATGCCGATCTTGCCATGTATCGCGCCAAAAGTCAGGGAACGTCAGGCTATCAAATATTTAACCCTGACATGCACGCTAGGGCAGTAGCACTGTTGCAATTGGAAACAGATCTGAGAAATGCTGTGGAACGACAAGAGTTTCGCCTGTACTATCAACCAATTATCTCGCTAGCTACAGGTAGAATTGTCGGTTTTGAGGCTTTGATTCGCTGGCAACATCCCCAATACGGTTTGCAAAACCCCAGCCAATTTATCCACGCCGCAGAGGAAGCGGGACTGATTAACCGCATGTGTCAGTGGGTACTCTACACGGCTTGCGCTCAATTAGCTCAGTGGCAAAGGCAATTTCCCGCGATCGCACCTTTAACGATGAGTGTAAATATTTCTGGCAAGCAGTTCAGTCAACCCCAGCTCAGCCAGCAAGTACAGCAAGCTTTACAGGATACAGAATTAAGTGCCGAATGCTTGCACCTAGAGATTACTGAAGGCGCAATTATGGATGGAGCCGGAGCCGCACCCGATCTCCTCTGGCAGTTACGAAATTTAGGCGTGCAATTATGGATCGATGACTTTGGCACGGGATACTCATCTCTAGGGCGGCTCTACCACTTTCCGATTCACGGTTTAAAGGTCGATCGCTCCTTTGTGGCACAAATTGAAAGCGCTGACAACGCCCCCCTTGTGGAAACTATCCTCACTCTCGCTCGCCAACTCGAACTAGAGGTGACAGCCGAAGGAGTAGAAACCGCAACACAACTTACCCGACTGCGGGCTTTACAGTCCGAATACGCGCAAGGCTACTTTTTCTCTCCTGCTGTAGATGGGGAAGCAGCAACAGCCTTACTGAGTCAAAATCTTCAGTGGTAAGAAAGTTGTAAGTCGTAAGTCGGAAATTGTTTAATCTCCTCTCCCCCTGCTCCCTACTCCCTGCTCCCTAATAACTAAATTGAACTGTGACCTTTTGTCTTGACACAGGCGAGCGCCAATTGCGAGATTTTTATCAGTGTTTTTAACTTGTATTATTTGTTTACACTTCCCTATTAATACTTAACGATCGCTAGCTGCCAATTAAGAATATCTTAATTTCAGTAATTTTTCTGACCCAGAAAATGTGCGGATAAATTATGTTTGATTTGTCTGCTTCATGAAATTTTTTTGAACTTAAACGGAAAATGCTGACTGGAAAGCAAATCACATACACACTTCTCTCTACTGCCACATTTTTCTTTCCTACATTGGTTCGGGCTGAAGCAAATACCAATGCGTATCCGGTAGAAGTCGTACAAAGTTTTATGCAGGAATGCACGGAAAAAAGCGGTAAAAAACAAGTCTGTGCTTGCGTCCTCGATCGCATTCAAGACGAATACGATCTCGAACAGTTTTCTAAACTAGAAAAAAAGTACAGAGCAACTGGCAAAATTCCCAAAGAAGTCAAGAAGTTTATGTTTGGCTGCGTTGCCAGCAATCTTGCTAATAATTGAGTTAATAGTTAATGGTTAATAGTTAATAGCCGTCGATCGTTAACCATTAACCATTAACCATTTAAACTTTTAAAGCCGAGCGATCGCCTGAAGGCGCGTAATAATTACCGTTTTCATCAATTCCTAACTGAAGTAAAGATTCTTCGCCAGTAATTAACCTCGCTCCTCGCTTGCGGGTGAAATAGTTCCAGCCCCACTGGAAAATTACTACCAACTTATTGTCAAATTCAATTA
This sequence comes from Chroococcidiopsis sp., assembly GCF_051657925.1. NCBI lineage: Bacteria > Bacillati > Cyanobacteriota > Cyanophyceae > Chroococcidiopsidales > Chroococcidiopsidaceae > Chroococcidiopsis > Chroococcidiopsis sp. Next base: position 38,724 of record NZ_JBOFLP010000251.1, on the reverse strand, counting down.
GGTAGTAAATATGCACGAACAGCCAAATTAACCAAGCAAAAATTCCTGAAAACTTGACGAATCGTAAATCTACCACTGCGGCATTGCGTCCGATCACGGCTAGGCTAGCGATATCAACGTAGCGGAAAGGGGGAACAGCTTGTCCCTGAGGCCTGCGTTGGATCAATTCTGCTACGTATTGCCCTTCTTGCATAGCTACGGGTGCGACTCCTGGTAAAGGCTTATTATCTTGGTGAGAATAGCTTGCCAAGTCGCCGATGATGAAAATATTTGCATAGTTAGCCAGACTCAAATCGGGTTCGACTATGACTCGTCCCGCCCGATCGAGTTGCGCCCCCGTGCGTTGGGCGATCGCTTCTCCCATTGATGAAGCTTTAACACCCGCAGCCCATAAAACCGTCCGCGTAGGAATGGATTCAACATTCTCGCCTTGACGGATCGTCACAGCATCCTCGGTGACGTTCGTAACTAAAGTTTTGGTTTTGATCGTTACACCCAATCGCTCTAAAGAGTGCGCCGCTTGAGCCGATAACTTTGGATCGTAGGGTGGTAGGATGCGATCCATACCCTCTATCAGCAAGATTTGGGTTTCTTTTGTGTCAATATTGCGGAAATCGCGCTTTAAAGTACTGTAAGCAAGCTCCGCGATCGCCCCAGCTAATTCTACTCCCGTTGGTCCCCCGCCCGCGATCGCAAAAGTCAACCAAGCGCGACGTTTTTCTGGATCGGTTTCCTTTTCAGCGGCTTCAAAAGCTAGAAAAATCCGCCGCCGCATTTCTAAAGCATCTTCTACAGTTTTGAGTCCTGGTGCAACTTCTGCCCAGTTATCGTTACCGAAATAATGGTGACTTACCCCAGTAGCGACAATCAGGCTATCGTAGGCTAATTCTCCATTACGCAAAATAATTTTTTGCTGTTGAGGATCGAGATCGATGACTTCGCCCATCAGCACTCTAGTGTTTTTTTGTCGATTCAAAATCGCCCGCAACGGCGACGAAATATCGGCTGGGGATAGAGTCCCCGTAGCAACTTGATAGAGCAGGGGTTGAAACAGATGAAAATTCCGCTTATCCACTAAAGTGACATCGAAACCACTTTTACCTAATGCTTTGGCTGCATACAGCCCAGCAAAGCCGCCACCAACGATGACAACTTTATGAGGAGTTTTCACAGGTTCTACCATAAGTTAGATGCTAAATTTTCTCTACTTTTACTATATACAGAGCTTTGTTGCGTCATTAAGCAAAGATCTGCACCTTTGCCAATACTTGCTTCACAGATTTTAATCCCAGATTACTGCGATCGCCACTTTTTGGGCGTAGCGACAGTTACCAGTTGTCATTGGTCATTTGTAAATAGGGTGTGGGGTGTGGGGTGTGGGGTGTGGGGTGAATTCGGAATTCGGAATTAATCGATCGCTGGTCAGGAGTCACTAGTCAGGAGTCACTGCTCAAGAGTCATTGGTCATTTGTTGACTGACAACTGTTCACTGTTCACTGGTCACTGGTCACTGCTCGTGCGCTCCCTGCTCCCTGCTCCCTGTTAATATACGTAAAGAAACTGAGCGGGAAATATAACACATGCGGGTTGCGATTGTCGGTGCGGGGCTGGCTGGGCTAGCAACTGCCGTCACGTTGGCGGATGCTGGCTGGGAAGTAGAGATTTATGAGTCTCGCCCCTTTGTAGGTGGAAAAGTCGGGAGTTGGATAGATCCCGATGGCAACCATGTTGAGATGGGGTTGCACGTCTTTTTTGGCAATTATTACCAACTATTTGAATTAATGAAGCAGGTAGGGGCATTTGAACACCTACTGCGAAAAGAACACGTCCATAATTTTATTAATAAAGGCGGACGCACCGGAGCGTTAGATTTTAGGTTTATTACAGGTGCGCCATTTAATGGGTTGAAAGCCTTTTTCACGACTTCGCAGCTGTCACTACAAGATAAAGTTCAAAATGCGATCGCCCTCGGTACTAGCCCTATAGTAAGGGGTTTAATTGACTTCGAGGGGGCGATGAAAACGATTCGCAGCCTCGACAATATTAGTTTTGCCGATTGGTTCCGCCGTCAGGGTGGCAGCAATGGCAGTATCAAACGGATGTGGAACCCAATTGCCTATGCTTTGGGTTTTATCGACTGCGAGCATATTTCTGCGCGTTGCATGTTGACAATTTTCCAAATGTTTGCTGCTAGAAGCGAGGCTTCGGTGTTGCGGATGTTGGAAGGTTCGCCGGATGAGTTTTTGCACAAACCAATTGTGAAGTATTTAGAGGATAGGCAGGTCAAAATTTTCACGCGGCGGCGAGTCAGAGAAATTCAGTTTGCCGAAGACAGGGGAGAAACCCGCGTCACGGGCATAGTTGTTGCTAGTGGCGAGACAGAAGAAACAATTACCGCCGATGCCTATGTCTGTGCTTGCGATGTTCCAGGAATTCAACGGCTCTTACCTGCTGCATGGCGGCAATGGTTGCAATTTGACAACATTTATAAGTTAGAAGCAGTACCAGTAGCAACGGTACAATTGCGGTTTGATGGTTGGGTGACAGAACTGCAAGACGCTCAAAAACGCCAGCAATTGCAGCAAGCCGCAGGCATCGATAATTTACTGTATACGCCGGATGCCGATTTTTCTTGTTTTGCAGACTTGGCTTTAACTAGCCCGACAGATTATTACCGTGAGGGACAGGGTTCTTTATTGCAACTGGTACTGACACCAGGCGATCCTTTTATTAAAGAAAGTAACGAGGCGATCGCTCAACACGTCCTCAAGCAAGTCCACGAACTATTCCCCTCGTCGCGAGAGTTAAATATGACTTGGTATAGCGTTGTCAAGTTAGCGCAGTCTCTCTATCGCGAAGCACCAGGAATGGAACCGTATCGTCCTTATCAAACTACGCCAGTCGCAAATTTCTTCCTAGCGGGGAGCTACACCCAGCAAGACTACATCGATAGTATGGAAGGGGCAACACTTTCGGGGCGATTGGCAGCGAAAGCAATTCTGGCAAGTGAAAAACTAGCCAGCCAAGGTGAGTTGTCGGCTGTATAGGTAAACGCAGGCGCGGTAGTAGCTTCGAGCGATACCGCATAGACACTAAACAACGCAGAGGAAAAGTCAATGCCAGATTGGTTAGAGCATAGCGTACAGGTTGAAGTGCCAGTTCCCGTTGACCAAGTATGGGAATTGTGGTCAGATCTGGAGCAGATGCCGCGTTGGATGAAGTGGATTGAATCGGTAAAAGTGCTGGAGGATAACCCTGAGTTGTCCCGTTGGCATTTGAATACGGGGGGATTGCAGTTCGACTGGCATTCGCGCATTTTGAAGAAAGTACCAAATCAAATTATTCAATGGGAATCTGTGGATGGTCTGCCAAATCAAGGCGCAATTCGGTTTTACGATCGCCACACCAGTACCATTGTTAAGCTCAGCGTCGCCTATGCCTTTCCAGGGATTTTAGGCAAAATCATGGATAGCCTATTTTTAGGTCGTGCGGTCGAATCTACGCTGCAAGCCAATATGGAAAGATTTCGCGATTATGCTCTCCAAGCCCAAGCCCAAAAGCAAGGGGTTGGGTGTTAGTTGTTAGTTGTTAGTTGATGGTTGTAGGGGCGGGTTCACCAAAAAACTTTGTTTGTAACCGAGATTTCAGGTAAACCTGCCCCTACAGCAGTAGTAAGTGGCAATACCCACATTTCACACCCTATTGCTAGGTAAATATGGCTATAGGTACAACCAATAGTGTATCCAGCTATGTTTAGATTGACAGTAATAGCCTCTGTGCCAAAGTTCAATTTGCTGTGGTTCAGTCTGCTATAGTGCAATTTGCAGCAAATAACCAATTTTCCCTAGCCCCTAGCCCCTAACTCCTCGCTCCTCATTATGTCTCGGACTTCGCCAATTCCTGTTGTGACAAATCATCCCCGACTTGCTATTATTCAACGCTTGCGTAAACTAACACACCTAATGGATAATGCGATCGCAATCCCAGGGACGAGGTTTCGCATCGGTTTAGACCCCATTTTAGGATTGCTACCAGGAGCGGGAGATTTTATCGGCACGGCGCTTTCTGCATACATAGTACTAGAAGCCGTACGCTTGGGACTTCCCAAAGAGACGCTGGGAAAAATGGTGAGTAATATTCTTTTAGAAAGCGTAGTTGGTACTGTCCCAATTGTAGGCGACTGGTTTGATTTTGCCTGGAAAGCCAACGTTAAGAACTTGGAGCTAATAGAAACACATTTAGGGGTAACAAATATCAGCAAGCCTGCCAATCGCTGGTTGATGTTTTTACTGGTGGTAGGGTTCTTAATTATTGGTATAGGTTTAGTAACCTTTAGTGTGCTAGTTTTTAAACTGCTCTTAAATGCAGTGACTAGCTAATTGAGGTTTTAAGACAGGAATGAAGGACTGGTGGCAGGCAACATTTCCCCAGGGAAGACAAACATTAAAAATTCTTGATGCGAATGGTTACCCAGCTTCTATTGCTTACGGAGAGAAAGGCACGGGTAAGCCACTATTTTTAATTCATGGAATTGGTAGTTGGAGTTACAACTGGCGTTACAGCGTCGAACCCTTATCGGAATACTTTCGCGTTATTTGTTTTGATGCTAAGGGTTACGGGTTTTCGGAAAAGCCTATACGCAGAGAAAGGCACGATCACCAATTGATCGAGCTATCACGGATTGTTAGCGGCTTGTGCAAAGAACCAGCTATCATCGTTGCAGAGTCACTAGGTGCATTAGTGAGTTTGGGGCTTGCGCTTGCTTATCCTCAACTGATCGAAAAGTTAATCGTTGTCAATGTCCCAATTTTTCCCGAACGCTTACCGCATTGGGGTATGTGGTTGCTGTCGCAATTACCCACAGAAATAGTCAAAGCGATCGACTCAACTCGGTTTCCATATTTTTTTGCCCCCGTCATGCGGGAATTGATGCGATTAGAGCGACGATCTGTGCTATTCGATCCCTCAATGTTGACGGACGAAGATGTCTATTGGCTTACCTATCCGTTTGTAGAATTTCCTGGGACGATCGCCAAAGTTGCAGAAGACTTACAAATTGCGGCAGCAGAAATCGAACACTTGCAAGCAAAAAAACCCAGTTTAATTACTAAGATTCAAAATCATTTACACAAAATTAAATGTCCAACCCTAATTTTATGGGGAAAACAAGATAGCTGGTTTCCGTGTAGCGATGGTGAGAAATTGCGATCGCGCATCCCTAACGCTCAATTAAAAATTCTTCCCAATTGCGGTCATGATGCCTCAGCTGGTGCGAATCAAGCGGTAAATGCGGCAGTGTTGGAGTTTCTGAAATGAGCAGTTATCAGTTATCAGTTATCAGTGAGTAGTCAAGAGTAATGAGCGTCGAGCAAGCGGTATTTGTATGTTTCTTCTTCTGACTCCTGACTCCTGACTCCTAGTTTTTGACTTTTGACTTTTGACTTCTCTATGGCTCTGCTATAATAACAAAAGCGTAGTCGTTATGAGTTCACGTATACCCCTATGACCAATCCTGCTGTTGAGAACTTAGTGATTATTGGCTCTGGACCCGCTGGATACACGGCAGCTATCTATGCAGCGCGGGCAAACCTCAAACCTGTTGTCTTTGAAGGCTTCCAAGCAGGGGGCTTACCTGGTGGGCAGCTGATGACGACGACAGAAGTAGAAAACTTTCCTGGTTTTCCAGAAGGAATTACAGGACCGGAACTAATGGATCGGATGAAAGCTCAGGCAGAACGCTGGGGAGCAGAGTTATACACTGAAGACGTAATTGCAGTTGACTTGTCGCAGCGTCCGTTTACCGTCCGTTCTGAGGAGCGAGAATTTAAGACAAATAGCATTGCGATCGCGACTGGAGCCACAGCAAAGCGTTTGGGACTACCTAGCGAACATCAGTTTTGGAGCCGAGGCATATCGGCTTGTGCGATCTGCGATGGCGCTACACCAATTTTCCACAGAGCGAAATTAGCCGTAATTGGTGCTGGTGACTCCGCCGCTGAAGAATCGATTTACCTGACCAAATATGGGGACGAGGTACATATGTTAGTGCGGGGAGACAAAATGCGTGCTAGTAAAGCAATGCAAGACCGCGTTTTGAGTAATCCCAAAATTACCGTTTACTGGAATACAGAAGTCGTAGATGTGTTCGGTGATGATAAGCACATGGAAGGCTTGCTGATTCGTAACAACAAAACGGGTGAAGAAAGCAAGCTAGACGTGCGGGGTTTATTCTACGCGATCGGTCACAATCCCAACACATCTCTATTTAAAGGTCAACTAGAATTAGACGATGTGGGATACATTGTCACAAAACACGGTTCTGTAGAAACCAGCGTTGAAGGAGTATTCGCGGCTGGAGACGTGCAAGACCACGAATATCGCCAAGCGATTACGGCTGCTGGTAGCGGTTGTATGGCAGCAATGCTAGCAGAACGGTGGCTATCTGTGAATGGATTGATTCAAGAATTTCACCAAAAACCAGAGACTCCCAATAACGAACTGAAGCATCAAGCCAAGCAAGCCGCCACGCCAGAAGAGTTCGATCTCTCTCAGACACGGCATTATGGTGGTTATGCTTTACGCAAACTATTCCACGATAGCGATCGCCTCCTGATGGTGAAATACGTCTCGCCCGGATGCGGTCCTTGCCACACGCTCAAACCGATTCTCGATAAAGTTGTCGATGAGTTTGACGGCAAAATTCACTTTGTCGAAATTGACATTCAAGCAGACCCCGACATTGCCGAGAACGCCCAAGTGACGGGAACGCCAACGATTCAATTCTTTAAGGATAAAGAGTTGCTGAGCCAAACCAAAGGCGTGAAGCAAAAGAGTCAATATCGCCAGTTGATTGAGAGCTATCTGAATTAATTTTTGCCGCTGGTGATAGAAAATTCAGTGGGTTGTAGAGACGTGAATTGCGTTTTTACAACTCATTATTTTATACAATTATTGTCATACAATTTACTTTTCGATTGCGACAAAAAAGAGCAGAGCTAGCCTCTGTATTAAACTAATCACCTGGCGATCGCCTTCACAGTATTCAATTCTCGAACGCTAGCCGCTCTTCAAACGACTGCCAACATGATTAAACGAAGCGATATAACGGTGAAGGTGAGCGGCAAAGAGAAGACTAAAAACGGAGTGAGAAGACTCTAATCGCCGCTCCACCGCAATGTTGGGCGGCTGGCACAAACAATTGACCATGTAATCTTACTAATCGAAAACTTGCTCATGACTCTTGACTCGATTTCAATGCATCCTGCTTATCTAGAATGTAGCCAGTTGTCGTCAGAACAATTCCAATGCTGAGAATAACCAATAAGACTAGGAAAAATGGATCATGATTGAGATTGTACAAGCTGAGTAAACAGACAAAGAAGAAGCTTCGCACGAAGAGAGTTGCAGAATATAGCTCACTCAAACGTAGACGCAGCATTTGAACAATCATAAACCCTAATCCTACTGCTAGCATTCCTGCTGCGCGAGGAAAGACATCTCCGTAATCTCCATTTGACAACAAGAGCTTTAAGGCAAAGCGTGGCGCAATTAAAAGCATGATACCGCTCGGAATTAGGTATGCCACGAGATAAAATAGGCTTAAGCGTGTTCTTTCCATAGCAGTTCTTTGAGTAATTTTGTCCAATTGTTCAATCCAATGCGTCATGAGAACTGTTTAGGCAGGAAAACATTTACCAAATGCTTGAAGGAGTTTGAGAGAACCACGGAGCCGAATCTTTCGTCGCAACAGTGCCCAAATTATGTTTTTTTCTTTAGCAAGGAAACCTAGCCAAGTTTTGCTATCTGCTGTGATCGAAAGATTAGCGTTGCCGATATGACCGTTTTGCACCTGTACCGTTTTATTCCGAATTGTCACCGTCGCATCATGGGACTCAATGCCAGTGAATGTGAAGTGGTAAATCGCATTCAATCCCTCTGACTGGTTGCGTTGAAAGAGCAATGGTAATCCGAAGAGAAAGCCTTGAATGGATTGAGGACGAATGCCACTGCTGACTCGTTTCACCGTTTTGTGAGGAAAGCGTCTTGCAACATAGCTTTCTGCATCCGATCCTGGCACCACATAGATTGTTTCAGATTCGTCCTGCAATGGCTTGACAACTTCCTGAATGAATCTTTTGCGATCGCTCAGAAAAGGTGCAATCACATCCTCTCCCGCAGGGCAAGCTGCAATACAGTAGGCGGCTTTGTAGTTTGCCTTAAAAGACAAGCTCTGCCACATCGACGCTGACTCAGAAGCACTGACTTTTTTGCGATAATCCTGCACATTTTTGCTTTGAGCGATCGTCTCTGTCCAGTCTGTGAAGCCGCTCATGAACTCTCGGTAGTTGTGGGTATAACACGCTGAGAAGCTAAAGCTACCGTCAGCCCCGATCGCTCCAACCGGGCAAGCGGCAACACATAATTTGCATTCGATGCAGGGATTGTAATCGATCGGGTGGGTGTACTCCGTCACTTCCGTATCAATTAGAACGGTTCCAAGCGCAATGAAGTTACCAAACTTCGGATGAATCACATTCCGATGAATTCCCATGTGACCTAATCCTGCCGCGACAGCCACAGGCTTATGAGACACAACCCAAACTTTACCAGGGAACCGATCCATTTCCATTGGGAATGCCGCTGATGGATTTAATGCGCGTACCCCAATCTGCTCCAACGCTTTGACAAGGTTTCGTGCGACTTCATTGGCGTGGTCGTAGTTCGCATGAAATTCCAGATTTGCGATCGAACGAGCTGGAGTCCGAACATTTTCCCGATTCATGCAGCAAACGAAGCTAATCAATGTTTTGGTGGGTGGAAATGCTGCCGAGATGTCTGATTGTTGATCTGCGATCGCAGGTCGTTCAAGTTCCACAAATCCCACATCATCAGCACCCATCTCCAAGCAGAGCGTTCGGAGTGAGTCTGAATTCAGAGCGGTTGTCTTTGTCGGTTGATTCGTTGTGGACTGCTCACGCTACCATCTCACGGTAGGATGATTATCAAATTTAGCCATTGAGACCTCCAAAATTTACGGTTATATGTATATACATGTTCCAGGGAAATTTTTAGGCTATCTCACAGCTTTAACATCGGACAACAGGGATAGGAGCGCTTGCCATTGTTGTTGTCCAAAATGCTGCATCACTTCTGCTTGAGCTTGCTCCCATAAAGGGAGTGCCTGAGCCAGAACAGCCTGCCCCTCAGGGGTTAGGGACACCCACTTCACCCGTCGATCTTCTCCAGGTTCGATTGCCACCAACCCACGTTTTTCTAGCAGCTTGAGATTTCGGGTTAAGGTGGTTTGATCAGTAAACAACTCTTGAGCCAAGCGAGTAATAGGCGTAGACTCAACCAGGTGAATGGCAACTAGCAGCGTAAATTGATTTAACACTAACCCCACAGGGCGCAATGCAGCATCATACACTTGCGTCATGATTCGTGACGCTCGACGAATATGCATTCCCATGCAGGTTGCAGGTACTTGACTGACTTCAGCCAGATCAATTTTAAGAGGTTGATTGCTCATAGAATATGTATATACATATAAATCGTGCTTGTCAAGAGGTCAACCTTACCTAACACTTAATACTGATAGAGAATTTTGACGCACTGCCTAACCGAAAACCTTAAGCAGCCCAACTATTTATCATACGGAAAGTTTCCGTATATTACACTCAGCGATTCAGCTAGAGAAAGGATTACAGGCATTTCGATCGGAATATCAAGAATTTTTCTGTCTATTGCCAATATCTACGTCATCTACCGAATTTGTCGGTATAACTACCTTATTTGGGGTAGATATCTAGAAATTTTCTGGCTATTATCCTTTTTTGGATTATGAATGAAAATATTCCGTATATTCACCTGATTTTACACGTAAGTAAGGGCTTTTCAGTGAGTAGAGCAGGCATTGCCCGCCCTCCTAAATTAATTCTCGATCGGTGGGGCGAGCGGCGCTCTCAATCTACCGCCACCACCGATGTTATCAGGTCTGTTATTGTCAACGACGTGTAGTGCTGAAAATAGCTTCATCATGTCGTCATAAAAAGCACCGCTACGACCTTCAAAACTATAGCCGTAGCGATCGCGAAACTCCTCTGGAACTCCTTGTTCTACGGCGAGGTAGTGAGCGTCCCAATAGGCATCATCGACTATATATGCACCATAGTTTTGCAATGCCTTGAAAATTTTCTGCCCTGCTGGAGTTTTTAACCCTAAGCTGTCTATCTTTATATGAGGTGGGATTGCTAACAAACTACCTTGCACGAGCTTAGAATTAGTCCCTTTGTATTTGTCAGCAGCATATCGGTCGGCACGGTCGGCGGGCCAGCGATAACCAGGCATAGATTTAGAATAATGGAGATATTTCTCGCCCCAAACTAAGATTTTGATAACGTGGCGAATTGGTTCGTCATTTGTGAGTTCGCCTCGGCGAATAGAACCACCGATCGCCGACATCCCAGACCCGAAATGAGTGCCTTTAATCCCGTCGCCGTAAATGTCAACACCCCCCCACGGGTTACGCCAGCCGTGGATGTTGCCACCTGCGGTACAACGCGCAAGGGGTTCGAGTTGCTCGATCGTTCTTCCATCTGGCATCAAAAAGGCTGCGGCATTATTAGGGGTAGAGTATGGTTGACTGGTTGCGTCTGGGACGATTAAATTGTCTGGGACTGGTAGAGAAAGACCCATTGATTGCTTACCCGTACAGCGTCCAGGACCAAAGCTTCCAGGTGATACAACTTGTCGCATTGGATCGCCAGCTTTTAGTTTGTAGAAGTACTCCCGATCTGCACCAAAAAACCCTGCTTTTTGTAGGTTTGCTGGTACATATGTTGCAGTAGCTCCAATTGGCATATTCCAAATTGAAGTAGAGGAGAAGGGCCACAACCATTTGTCTCGCGATTTGGGGTCTTGAGCTAGAATGCCAGAAGTTACTTGCTGACTAATGAGAAAATCTTGGCTTGGCTTTTGAGCTGAGAGATTGCCAGATTTCCCTTCATTATTTGCAGTCGTTGTATGACAGCTACCGATAGTAATACTAAGAACAACACTAGCTGCTAGTGCAATTTGCTGAGCTTGAAACTTACGCATGATCTACTGTATCTTTAGTGGGTGCGAGCAAGACAGAGGTTGCTGCTAGTTGAATTTGAGTTGAGTGATAGAAGAAACTTGAAAAATGCGATCGCATAGATCTAAACACTTAAGGAAATAGAGTGAAATATTTCGACTGTGAAACTCAGAGCGATCGCGCTTGGTTTAAGTTAAATTTATATAACCATCACAAAATCAAGTTAATATGTATTTTTCAGATCGACCAAGGGCAATTCTACTGAAGTTAAATTACAGTAAAATTGCCGATCTGCAAGCATTAACTCGATCGATATATGGTGTTTGGAGATGTTTGCTAAGCGATATACCTACGATTGAGGACGATTGTCAGCTACTATGCGTTTTATTTATGAGTTAGCAAATTAATACAGTATCTATCGTAAAAATACGTAAATTTTACCTATATTTGAAATCCGTATTCGCGCAGAATAGGCAGGTTTTGCGTGTGTAGCAGCGATTTCAATCGCCAAGTGCAAGATTTCAAAAAATAGGGCGGGGATAACCCACCCCACAAACTTTTAGCACCCGCGACCCAGCTTCTCTTCTACTTCTGCTACCATCAACAGAGTTTTTAGTACCGAATCGGGGTTGAGGCTCATAGAATCTATTCCCTGTTCTACCAAAAACTGAGCAAATTCTGGATAATCGCTGGGGGCTTGACCGCAGATCCCAATTTTACGACCTTTAGCTTTAGCAGTAGCGATCGCCATTTGCACCAATCGCTTAACTCCTGGGGTGCGTTCGTCAAACAAACCCGCTACTAAAGCTGAATCTCGGTCTAATCCAATTGTCAGCTGAGTTAAATCGTTAGAACCAATCGAAAACCCATCAAAGACTTCGCTGAATTCCTCCGCCATCAAAACGTTGTTGGGCAACTCGCACATGACGTAGATTTCTAACCCGTCTTTACCTCGTTCTAAACCGTGCTTTGCCATTTCTGCCAAGACTTTACGCCCTTCTTCGGGAGTGCGGCAAAAAGGAATCATCGGAATTAAATTGGTTAACCCCATCTCTTGTCGTACCTGCTTGATGGCATGACACTCCAAAGCAAAAGCATCGCGGTAACGCGGATCGTAGTAACGCGCCGCCCCTCGCCACCCTAGCATCGGGTTCTCTTCCTTGGGTTCAAACTGCTTTCCACCGAGTAAATTGGCATATTCATTCGACTTAAAGTCACTCATCCGCACGACAACTGGATTAGGGTAAAAAGCAGCTGCCAGCGTCGCGGCACCTTGGGCTAATTTCTCGATAAAATACTGGGGCTTCTCCTCAAAGAATGCTGTCATTTCAGCAATTTTGGCTTTTTCCGCTTCGTCCTCTAAGCGGTCGAAATGCAGCAGTGCCAAGGGATGAATTTTGATATAGTTGGCAATAATAAACTCTAGCCGTGCCAATCCCACACCATCATTAGGAATTGCCGAGAGGCTGAAAGCTTCCGCAGGATTGCCTACGTTCATCATAATTTTGGTACGAGTGCGAGGCAGGTTATCTAAGGGAACTTCTCGAACTTCAAAAGGTAATAATCCTTGGTAAACCTTTCCTTCATCGCCTTCAGCACAGGAAACCGTAACTTCTTGCCCAGAATGCAACACGCTAGTAGCATCGCCACAACCGACGATTGCTGGAATCCCAATTTCTCTAGCGATAATTGCGGCGTGACAAGTTCTACCACCTTGATTTGTCACGATCGCGCTTGCTTTTTTTAAAATAGGTTCCCAGTCGGGGTCTGTTTTATCAGTAACTAACACATCTCCAGTTTGGAAATGGTCGAGTCTATGCACGTCTGTAATGACTTTAACTTTCCCTTGACCGATCGCCTCGCCGACACTGCGACCTGTAATTATAGGTGCATCGCCGTTAGCCCCGACTAAGTGATAACTCCGTAAAACGTTGAGACTTTTTTGCGATTGTACGGTTTCGGGGCGGGCTTGAACGATAAATAGTTCTTCTGTTACGCCGTCTTTTGCCCACTCAATATCCATCGGGCTATAAGTACCGCGCACTTTAGAGTAATGATCTTCGATCGCACAAGCCCAACGCGCTAATTGCAATATCTCGTCATCGTTGAGGGCATATTTGCCGCGATCGCTAGGTACGACAGGAACGTTTCTGGTGACTTTCGATCCGCCTGTATCGTAGACCATTTTGAATTCTTTAGAACCCAATCTTTTGCCTAAAATCGGGCGAAATCCTGCTTTCAGTGTAGGTTTGAAGACGTAGTATTCATCGGGGTTAATTGCCCCTTGGACGATATTTTCGCCCAAACCATAGGCGGCTGTAATCAAGGCAGCATTTTTAAATCCTGTCTCCGTATCGATAGAGAACATCACCCCAGAAGCCGCCAAGTCAGAACGTACCATTTTTTGTACGCCAATCGAGAGGGCAACGCTGAAATGGTCAAAACCTCGGCTGTGACGATAAGAGATGGCGCGATCGGTAAATAGGGAAGCAAAACAACGATGACAGGCAACGAGTACGCCTTCAACGCCGTTGATGTTGAGGTAGGATTCTTGCTGTCCGGCAAAACTAGCATCTGGTAAGTCTTCGGCTGTAGCGCTAGAACGAACGGCAACATCAGTGTCAATCCCGTAATTTTCGCATAACTTTTCGTAGGCAGTAGCGATCGCCTCTTTTAAGTCTTTCGGGAAAGGCGTGTACCGCAGCATAGATCTTGCTTGTTTACCGCGTTGGCGTAAGTTATTCAGATCTTCCACATCCAAATCGGCAAACAGCGATCGCAATTTGGCATCTAAACCAGTTTGCTGAATGTAATAACGATAGGCATAAGCAGTAATTGCAAAGCCGTTGGGAACGTTAATACCTTGGGGTGTGAGTTGTTGGATCATTTCGCCTAAAGAGGCATTTTTCCCGCCTACCAAAGCCAGATCGTGAATTCCTACCTCTTCAAACCAGAGAATCAGCGATCTCTCTTTTGCTGCTGGGGAGGTCGTTTCTGTCACCGCCGTTACCATAGCTATTTTCCTCTCTAGTGATTGCTACTGCGATCGAGTCAATTTATATCAAAAAGTAAATTTAGGCTTTTCTTTTCTAATCTATTAGGGATCAAAGCCTTTTGACATCAAATCTAAACGAACCTACATATTTGTGGGTTACCAGCAATTTTGCAAAGAGTATTATTTAGAATTTATAGTGAAAAAGATAAAATTGAATTACGCGAAATCTTAATATTGACTAATCTAACAATTTTTGCGAAGACTTGTTGTATAACCTACTGCAACTAGTGAAAATCGAAAAAAACATCAATTGTGTAGCAGTAGGCGAGAATATGTATAAATTCTTAGGTCGCTGAATTGTTTAACCAGTTGACTAAATCTTCTGAACTAGAAAACTCCAATAGAGCTTCAGGCAAATTCTCCAACTGAGTTAAGGATAACTGGCGAATGCACTCAATCACGTTAAAATTGTCCCACCCATCAATTTTTGATATCTATAGGTTAATTCTGCTTGCATTAAACTCCAGCGTTGCAGAGTTGGATCCTTTTCCATCACCTTCTCAGCGGCTTCTCGCGCAATTTCTAAAACTGCCTGGTCGTCAATTAAACTTGCCAAAGTAAAATCTGGTAGTCCAGCTTGACGCATTCCCAAAACTTCCCCAGGACCGCGAAATCGCATATCTGCTTCAGCAATAAAAAATCCATCTTGAGATTCTTCTAATACTTTTAGGCGTTGACGAGCAGTTTCATTCTTAGGATTACCCATTAACAGACAAAAAGATTGCGCCGCACCACGTCCGACACGTCCCCGCAACTGGTGCAACTGAGATAAACCAAATCGCTCGGCATTTTCAATTAGCATTACCGTAGCGTTGGGAACGTCTACACCAACTTCAATTACAGTTGTAGAGACGAGAATTTGCGTTTGGTTGTCGCGAAATAAATTAATCGCCTCGTCTTTATCGGCTGACGACATGCGACCGTGGAGCAATCCGACTTGAAACTGGGGAAAAATGCTTTCTTGCAACTTTTGATATTCATCGACCGCTGCTTTTAAGTCCAGCTTTTCCGATTCTTCTACCAAGGGCAAGACAATGTAAGCTTGTCTGCCTTGAGCAACTTCACGCAGAATTAATTCATAAGCGTGCGATCGCTCTTTACTAGATAACACAGTTGTATGGATCTTTTGTCTACCTGGGGGCAATTCATCAATTTGGCTCACATCCAAATCCCCGTGTAACGTCAACGCCAGAGTGCGGGGAATCGGCGTAGCTGTCATCGTCAGAACGTGGGGAGACTCGCCCTTTTGTTGCAAACGAGCCCGTTGTCCGACACCAAATCGGTGCTGTTCGTCAATTACGACTAATCCTAAACGTTGAAAAATGACTTTATCTTGAATTAAGGCATGAGTCCCCACTAACAGGGGTAACTCTCCTGTTTCTAATTGGGCGTGAATTTGCCTTCGTTTCGCCGCCGGAGTCGAACCCGTCAGCAATTCTACAGGTAAATGCAATAAGTTAAACCAACCAACTAACTTGCGATAATGCTGTTCTGCTAATACCTCTGTGGGAGCCATCAACGCCCCCTGGTAGCCTGATTGAATCGCGGCGAGAATAGCTACCACTGCAACAACCGTTTTCCCCGAACCTACATCTCCCTGAACCAGACGATTCATCGGTACGGATTTTTTTAAGTCGTTGAGAATGTCATTAATCACCCTTTGCTGCGCACCAGTGAGTTTAAAAGGTAAAAGTTGATAAAACTTTTCCACCAATTGACCGCTTGGCGAGAGAACGGCACTATTAGCAATTTGCCGTGCTTTATATTGGCGTTGCAGCAAACCTAGTTGTAAATAGAAAAATTCGTCAAATACTAGCCGACGACGGGCAAGTTCTAAAGCGTCGGTATCAGCTGGAAAATGGATATTCGCGATCGCTTCCCTTACCTCAACAAATCCGTAATAATCGCGTAAAGCTTTTGGTAGCGGATCTTTGAGATGAACTAAGGATGGAAGTGCGGTAGTGACAGCCTTGCGCACCATATCTGCCCCGACACCTTCCGTCAAGGGGTAAATTGGCACAACTCGACCCACAGTTAATGAATCAATTGTATCTCCTGGGTGTGCTAGCACCTCCAAAGCTGGTTTGTCCAGCGTCAGACCGTATTTACTCTCTTTCACCAATCCCGACGCTGCGACGACTGCGCCAGGTGGATATTTGCGCTTTTGTTGTTCTTGCCATCCACGATGAGAATAACGTCCGCCAGCGAAAAAGTAGTTGATGCGAATTTGACCCGTATTATCTTTCAGGACAATTTCCAGAATGGATAATTTAGCATTACGAGGACTGGTAAAACACTGGCACTTTTTTACCGTTCCTACTAGCGTCGCTGTTTCCCCCGCCTCTAAATCGCAAATCTTGACCTGCCGTGCGTAGTTAATGTGATCGCGGGGATAGTAGAGTAAGACATCTCTGACGGTATACAGTCCCAACTTGGCTAAAATCTCACCTCTTCTCGCACCAATCTCCGGCAACCTCGTCAAAGGTTGGTCTAGGCTGGGCGCAAGGCGTTGGTTGATTTCTGAAGATTTAGTAGAAACGAGCGTTGATGTTTTGGGTTGAACGATGCGGGAGTCGGGAGTTGGGAGTGGGGAGTCAGATGAGTGGCTAGTGGCTAGTGGCTGGTGGCTAGAATTGCTTCCTTGTCCTCCTTGTCTCCTTGTTTCCTTATCCTCTATATCTCCTAGAGCGTATAAATGCTGCTGTTCCGAGACTTGTTGCGATAGGTGCAAGCATCTACGTGCTGCTGCAACTACGCTTTGTCTCTCTTCCTGCGTCATCTGATGGTATTCGGCAAATTGCATTGCCATTTCCTGCCATCTACGTCTTTCTTCTACAGATAAAGTGACAGGAGGTTTGCCAAAACTCAAACAGAGAAACTCGCTGAAGCGGTATTGTTTCCCTACCAAGTCTACAAAGCCTTTTTCTGCCTCCACAGCTAAGGCTTTTTGCAATCGCAACCAGTCTATATCGTCATTAGTCATTGGTCAAGAGTCATTGGTCAAGAGTCATTGGTCATTTGTTGACTGACAACTGTTCACTGGTCACTGGTCACTGGTCACCGATCGCTGCTCCCTGTTCCCTGATAACTGCTCCCTGTTAACTGATAACTTACTATTCATCAAACCAACTCGCACGCCATGCAGCTTCTGCTTCAGCGATCGTTCGCTCCCTCTGCCTCTTCTGATATTCTCGCCCTAAAGAAACTAAATTTGATTCTAGTTGCCGTACTTGATTGCGTGCAGTCCTGACATTGGTATCTGCAAACTCAACTTCTGACAACCGCAACTGAATTGCAATTAATTGCGTCACGCCACCTTCTTGCAAATCCTGCGGATTTTCAGTTTCAATTAATAAATTCATGACATTGGGTGGTCCTGCTGTCATTTCGCCCGTAGTTTCCGATACTGCGGTAGCAGCTTCTAGTAAAGGAGCAGGTAGTTTTTGAGGTAAAATGCCAGATTTTTGCAGTAATTGATTCGCATCTAAGGATAAGGTTTTGAGGACTTGGGCGATCGCTCGTTCTAAAATTTGCTGCCATTGTACTAGTTCTAAAGGGTTAGAAGGCGTAGCAGGAGACTCAGAATTCGGAATAGACGCTGACGCTACACTACGTGAACGGAATTCGGAGTTCGGAATTATCTGTTCCTGTTCCTCTATCAAGTCCTGTTCTATTTCAGCGATCGCACTTTCTCTATCTAGCTGAATACTATGTGCTAGCTCCCGTGCCATTTCCATTGGGTTGTTCAACAGTTCTAGCAATCGTTCGGCTGCTGTTTGCCCTAACTGACGAAGCGATCGCTGCAATTGCTGTCTTTGATTCATAGACAGACTCAAAAATTGCTTGGGATACGCCTGAGTGCAGACTTGATAACTTGCTAAGATCAGCTGTTGGCGTGTAGCTTGTCCTAAAGCTTGACAATAACTCGTGTAGGCGCTGTTGAGTTCTGCAAATAACTTATTTGCCGACTTTTCCAAAGCTTGCATGTCTCGCTCAATTTGTTCGATTGCTCTTGCCATCTTTTCAGTTATCAGTTATCAGTGAAGAATGGGGTGTAGGGTGTAGGGTGTAGGGTGTAGGGTGTAGGGTGTGTGGTGCTGTGAATCACTTCTGACTTCTGACTTCTGACTTCTCCCCTACCCCTGAAGCTCCTCTGCTCTCTTCCCCCTGCTCCCTGCTCCCTAAAAAAAAGGACGGGTGGGTGCGTCGCACCATTTTAACCCGTCTGGTAAATCGAAGGCAGCTAATCAATAGCTCGATGATTTGGCTCTATTCTTCGGATGACTTTTCGATGCCTTCACCTAAGACGTAGCGGGAGAAGCGACGGATTTGGATATTTTCGCCTAACTGGGCGATCGCTTCTTTAACCAAATCTTCTACTGATTTGTTTTGATCCTTAATGTACGCTTGATCCACTAAGGACATCTCTTTCAATCGCTTTTCAATGCGCCCAACAACGATCTTTTCGCGAATATTCTCTGGTTTTCCTGCTAGATCGTCTTTCCCCATTTCAATTGCTTTTTCCTTTTCGACAACTGCAGGGGGAATATCGCTGACTCTAACGTACTCTACGTTAGGACAAGCAGCGATTTGCATAGCAATATTTCGCACTAATTCACTAAATGCTTGGTTGCGCGCTACGAAGTCAGTTTCGCAGTTCACTTCCACTAGCACGCCAATTCGCCCGCCAGTATGGATGTAACTATCTACTAGTCCTTCTGCTGCTACACGTCCAGCTTTCTTTCCAGCAGAAGCAAGCCCTTTCTGCCGCAGCCATTCAATGGCTTTTTCCATATCGCCATCAGTCTCTTGGAGTGCTTTTTTGCAATCCATCATGCCAGCGTTTGTTCTCTCGCGTAGCTCTTTAACAGCCTTTGCAGATATTTCCGCCATCTTCCCTCAATTCCTATTTGTTATTTGTTAATTGTTTGTTAGTCAATGGTTAATTGTTTGTCACTATCAACCATTAACCATTAACCATTAACCTATCCTTCTTCCTCTTCTTCGGTAGGAATCACCGCATCAGTGTATTCACTTTCGCTTTCATCATAATCGAAATCTTCTTCTGCACCCTCGAAATCTTCGTAATCCTCTTCCGCATCCAATTGTCCGTGTCGTCCTTCGTAAATTGCGTCAGCTAATTTGCCTACAATCAATTTGATCGAACGGATAGCATCATCGTTAGCAGGAATGGGAACGTCAACGAGATCGGGATCGCAGTTTGTATCCAACATAGATACAATTTCAATGCCTAGCTTCTGGCATTCTAATACTGCGTTGTATTCCCGCCGCTGGTCTACAATTATGACCACATCAGGAACTTTGCGCATGTTCTTGATCCCACCCAGATATTTTTGGAGTTTAGCTAGCTCTCGGCGCAGTACCGACGCTTCTTTTTTGGGTAGTAAATCCAGCGCTCCGCTTTCCTCACGACGTTCTAACTCTTTCAATCGTTCGGCGCGAGTTTTAATCGTCGTCCAGTTAGTCAGCATTCCGCCTAACCATCGCTGGTTGACATAGCTAGCGCCACAACGCAAGGCTTCTTGAGCTACAATCCCCGCTGCTTGACGCTTCGTACCAACGAAGAGAAACTTTTTCCCTTGCTCGGCAGATTGTCTGACGTAATTGTAAGCTTCATCCATTAACTGAGCTGTCTGCACCAAGTCAATGATATGAACGCCATTACGAGCAGTGTAGATGTACTGAGACATTTTTGGATTCCACCTACGGGTTTGATGCCCAAAGTGAACTCCAGACTCCATCATTTGAGCCAATGAAACGACTGGCATATCTTCTTTAACTCCTGATTCGGGTTAATCCTCCACCCAGCTGCGTCTCCCAGGAAACACCCGAAAACGCTGGATGTGCGATTTGTAGACAACTTTTCTAGTATAATATGGTTTCAAACTAAAACGTTTCGGCACTTACGAAAAGTCTATACGGGTTTCTCTCCCATAACAGAACGTCTCTACTCGGTTCTAGGTTTCATCAAAGCGTACTCTTCGTAAACGCCTTGAACGTTGTACCAATTGAGGAAGATGCGGGCGACCTGTTCGGCTAATTGAGGCTTACCTTGGTTAATCAACCACCTTAAAACCGGGGCTAGGGTACGCTCGTTGAGTTGTCCGCCGAGGGAAAGAATACCCCACAGCCAGCAGTGTATCCAGGTCATTTGGATCATCATCCGCACTTCCCATGTTGGGTGCTTTTGGTAGAACAAGACTCCCATGCGACCGCGTTGAATTTCTTTGTCGATTAACAGCGGAATTTGCTCTAAATTAAAGGCTGGATGCCAGTGATAGCCGACTGCATCGGGGCATTTCACTAACTTTAATCCCAACTGTTTCAACCGCACGCCTAATTCCAAATCTTCCCAACCGTAGAGTTGAAAGCGCGTGTCGAATAACCCAGCTTTTTCTAGCCAATGGCGAGGAATAGCTACATTTCCCGTGGCAAAATAAGCCGCAGAAAAATCGGTAATTTTATAAGGCTCGGCTGTAGGATTGTCAAAATTACACGTATTAATTACTCTGCCATAGGTGAAAATGCGATCGCTCCTATACATTTCTCGTCCCTGCTGCAACCCTTGAGCGTGCGCCTGCAAGAAATTCTCAGTCACGACCAAATCGCTATCGATGAACACGATCGTATCGCCTTTTGCCTGTTCTACTCCCAGATTGCGAGCCGCAGCTGGTCCCTGGTGGTCTTGTAGAAGCGATCGCACGTGGGGAAATTCAGCTGCATTTGCCTCTAGCCATGCCAAAGTGCCATCTGTAGAGCCATCATCGACTAAAACTACCTCATAACCTTCTATAGCCACATCGTCAAGATTTTGGCGTTCTAGCGATCGCAAGCACTTCGCCAAAATTGGCAGGCGATTGTATGTAGGAATGACAATACTGAAAAACATCACTCTTTCCCCGACACCATTTATAAGGGTAATTGGTAGTTGGTAGTTGGTAGTTGGTAGTTGGTAGTTGGTAGTTGAGTGGTGCGTGATGCAGTGCTTGGTGCTTGGTACTTGGTCACTGATAACTGACAACTGATAACTGGTCACTGGTCACTGGTTCCGACTCCCGCTTTACGTGCTTCCAACCACAGAGGAACAAAAATGATAGCGAAAGCGATCGCTAGTGCTACGATGCCAAATTTAGCTGTGAGAGCAACTAATTCTTCTAGAGAAACAATTTTACCGACGAAGAAAGCCAGCGTCACCATGACTGATGCCCAAGCAGCAGCTCCCGCTAAGTTATAAATAAAGAATTTGGCGTAGGGCATTTGGGCAACACCAGCCAGTGGACCAGCAAAAATACGTAATAAAGCAATAAACCTGCCAAAAAATACGGCTTTGGTGGCGTTGTTACTAAACTGCTCTTTCATTTCTAGGAGTCGGTCTTCTGAAATGCGGAAAATTCGACCGACTTGCAACATGAACGACCAACCGAATTTTCTGCCGATTAAATAGCCGCAAGTTCCACCAATAGCAGCTCCCGCGATCGCATCACCTAAAACGAGCCAGTAATTTAACTCGTTACTACCTGCAAGAAACCCTCCTACTATGGTTACGGTTTCACCTGGGACGGGAATACCGAGGTTTTCTAATAAAATTCCCAGAAAAACTGCCCAATAGCCGTACTGGTGGGCAATTTCCTGAATTCTTTCCAACGATAAAAACTCTAGTGACATCCAGCCGCCTTTACAAAGTTTTACTTTTCTTCCATCTTGGCGCGAGCCTGGAAAATGTGTCAATCCAAGTTATGCTGCCGTTTATCCTCGCACCAGTCGAATACTACGAAAAACTACTGAAAATCAATAAATATTACATTGCTTGCTTTACCTAATCTTTATAAACAACTAGATTTGTAATAAAGATTCGGTAAAAACTGTTGATTTTACTGAAACTTGAAGGTTTCCATGCTTAGATCGATTCATCTGAAGCAGCCGCTCGAATACTTTCCTAATTGTTTTGGTATTAAACCTAAAATGTAGCTATTGAGGCAGCAGTGTCCGCTCGTAAATCTACTGAGATCGATTGAATTAACTCTATGAACTACAACAGAAACAGCAGTGATTTTACGGTTGGATATATGCAGTAAAAATCGTTAGCCTAAAATAGGAGTCAAGTTCACGTAAATAAAAGCGATTGATTCAGTTATTTTTTATTTAAATATTTATGAATTCATTAAACTTAAGGACAAATTTTTATAGATTGAAACTTCCACCGATCCCTGAGTAACTAAATTTCAAAATCCCTTGAATGGAGAAGCTTCAGACAATCGACAATTTGCGCCAGTTGATTCGGGCTTATATATAAATTCACAATAACTGGCTTGTCTAAATTCCTATTGTATGCATTGATAAATCGGCAATAATAATGATGAGTACACAAGAATTTCAACTAATTTTGCTTCAGCCACCAGAACGCCTAGACGAAAATGGTGGTAGTGCCTTAGAAACTCAATTGGCTAGGCTAATGCCTCAAAAGCAAGCTCTCTGGGTTATCGATCTAGCCCAAGTTGATTTCATGGATAGTGCTGGCTTAGTGTCCTTGGTGAGTGGGTTGAAATCTGCAAGACAAATCGGTTGCCGTCTAGTCCTATGTAATGTGCAAGCTTCCGTAAGGCTAGTATTAGAACTAACTCAACTTGATTCTGTATTTGAAATTTTTGATAGCTATGATGAGGTGCTAACAACTGTTAATTCACCTGCTCTAATGCGTTAGTTGGCGATCGCATGAAATTGAGAGTTTTGAAAAAGGGTGGGCATTGCCCACCCTACTTGTTTTAGTTTTACGACTAGCTTTATTCCACTGCTGCGGCTTCAGGAGTGGCTGTTGGTTCCTCTGACTTAAGCGTCAGGTAGCGAATGACTTCTTCGCTCAAGCGCATTGCCCTTTCCATTGGAGCTATAGCTGTCCCTGGCGCTTCATAGTTCATTTGAACGTAAACGCCTTCGCGCTGTCTGCCAATCTCGTAGGCAAGACGGCGCTTACCGCGTAGCTGAATTTGTAGGTTAGTAGCCCCCTGGTCTTTGAGGAAGTTTTCATATTTAGCGATCGCCTGTTCGATCTGTTCCTCTCCCAGGTCGGGACGCAAAATATACATTGTTTCGTAAGCTGATGGCATAGTACGCTCAGTAATCTCCTTTTGGACAAAAAGGCTGCTCTCAGTTTTTTGACGAGCAGCAAGGAATAAATATTATATCAGTTATCAGGGAGCAGGGAGCAGGGAGCAGGGAGCAGAGGAGAGAATAATGACCAATGACAACTAAGACTGCCCATCTTTTTGCTGAGCGTACATGACCCGCAGGACTAAAGCGGGGTCGATGTAATTGTTAGCGTATTTCAAACCCCAATGTAGGTGAGGTCCTGTGGTGCGTCCAGTCATACCGACACGACCGATTCTAGCTCCAGCTGGTATTGTTTGTCCTTCCCACAAGACAATTCCGCCTTCGCGATCGATCATGTAGCGGTTTTTGCCTTGAGTACCGACCTGTCCTTGCATGTGACAGTAAATGTGCTCCCAAGCTCCAGAACGAATAATAACGTGCGTACCGCAGGCATCGCGATCGGCAACCTTGACTATTGTGCCAGTCCACCAACTGCGGACGTAACTACCTTGAGGCGCTACTAAATCTAAACCACTGTGAAATTCTAAGCCCGAACCGCCAGTAGGAGAGCGACGGTAGCCGAAAGGCGAACTATAGTATTGGAAATTTTCGACCGGAAAGGATGCTTTGCGCCAAAGATTACCAGTAGCAATTTT
Organism: Chroococcidiopsis sp.; assembly: GCF_051657925.1. NCBI lineage: Bacteria > Bacillati > Cyanobacteriota > Cyanophyceae > Chroococcidiopsidales > Chroococcidiopsidaceae > Chroococcidiopsis > Chroococcidiopsis sp. The sequence goes on along the minus strand of NZ_JBOFLP010000251.1, from coordinate 14,831 downwards.
ATTTTGCGCTACTTCCTCTGCTGTTACCTTTTTTTGATGCCATGCTAGTAGGGGCAAGCTGGCGAGACTGAGTGCAACCAGCAGCAAACTTTTTTTGGAAACAGTAAAACCCAGTCTTTGAAACCTTAGGAGTTGAAATTGCTTCATGCTTTGACTCCTAGTTCTGGGTACTGGGTTGACACCACGGGCATTAGCAGAATTCGAGCGATCGCAACTTGATTCATATAACTTAAATAAAATACTGGCAACTGACTAGCAAAGAAGGAAAAATTCCGATATGACTGACTGATTAGTTTTAGTAGACTGTTGAGGTCGAACATGTGTTGCCTCTATCTAAAATTTATATTTAAGTTCGCTATAGATTTAGGTTCGCTAACAATGTGAATAATCAGATTTTTCACAATTTGCTGAAAATCCTGCAAAAACTTAACACGATTTATCTTGCCATAGCAAGGGTAAATCTACGGAAGGACGCATCTACCCTGAGTCAGCGATCGGCGAACTGTGCAGAACCACTCGCGAATGTGTAAATTTATCGTTAGAATTTTTGAATTAATGAATTAAATCTCGATCGCCAGACGCTCTTACCTCATGCTGACAGAAATGTTGCCGTTTACTCTCAATTTAGATGCTACTGCGATCGCTGGAGCTAGTTTGTGGTCGCTGGCGTTATATTTAGCTTTTTCAGGCATAGGCGACTGGATAATACACCAGCTCCAACGCTGGTTTAATTTTGCCGAGCGATCGCTTTATATAAATCGAGCAGAATTTGAAAAAACCCGCATAGCGAGAGAATCTCAGAATGCTTTTTACGCTTCGTTATTCAGCATTGTGCCTTTTTTGATTTTTGGCAGTTTGTGTAATTACGGCATCGAACTGAGCTTAGGTCGCAGTTGGGCAATTAGTATGGGCATACTTGCCTGCGTTAGCTGCGGAGTCTACGAGTTAGGACGACGAGACGGTAGGGAACAGTGAACAGGGAGCAGGGAGCAGGGAGTAGGGGGGCAGAGGAGCAGAGGGGCAGGGGGAAAATAACTTACGACTTACGACTCTACGACATCACATCAAGTTCTTCGCACGCTATCTGAGCAATTTTAGCGGCGGCTCCTGTTTGTCCGCGCACGCTGCGTAATTTGGAGCGCATTTCTTCTAGTTTTTCTGGATGCTGTAGATAGTCGAGTACGAGTCCTGCTACAGTTTGAGGTTGGAGTTTACCAACCAGTTCTGGCACAATTTCCGATTTTGCCCAGATGTTGGGCCACGATCGCAAGCCCAATCGCTGCAATACTAACCAGTTAATTGCTTTTGCCACACTCGTTCCTATTAAAGGTAAATTTACGAGTACCCCTGGGATACCATCCCAAGCCCGCATCGCGTCTAGTTGCTGAGTCGGTAACAAAACAATCATTGGCACGCCTAGAGAGCCTAGTTCGGCTGTATTTGCGCCTACGGTTGTCAAGCACAAACAACATTGAGATAACAGATCGTAAGCCGGCGATCGCGTCCACAATTCTACTATTAAGCCGCTAGCTGTTTTTAGTAGGGGTGAGGAGGAGCCAGTGCGCTCTTGCGGTTCCCCGACTTGAAGCATCTGGCGTTGAGGAGTGGGGGGCGAGGAGTGAGGAATCAGTTCGGCTGTGGAACCTTCTACTAAAGGAATAATTGGATTTTTTTCACGGTTGGCAAAATCAGCCAAGGTTTGCACGTCTAAAGTAGGTGCGATGGGAATGACAAAGCGCGTCTGCGGTCGTTGTATATGAATGTATTCTGCGATCGCCAGCATCAACGGTACTCCCTGTGACAGTTTCGCAGCTTTAGAGCCTGGTAATAAACCAATTAATTCAATTTTGGATTGGTCATGGATAATTGGTAATTGGTTGACAGTAGACGCTGGCGCTACACTGCGTGAAGACAGTTGACAGTTGAAAACGTCTCCCTCAGCCTCCTCAACTCCCTCAGCTCTCTCATCCCTGCTCCCTGCTCCCTGCTCCCTGCTCCCTACCGAGGCTTCTGCCATCAAATCCCCTACTACCGTAAACTTGTGGGTATGTTTTGATGGAGCGCTATCGATTAAGTCTGGTTTCATGACGGCAAAGCGATCGATCCAACTATGCCAGCGCGTCTCCCACTCGGCATAAATTACGGTACGATAACCGAGACGCTTGCCGACGAGCGCTGAAAATAATTGATCTCCTCCTAAGAACACGACGACACCGCGAGTTCTCCAATCCCAGTTGTCTGCGGTTTTGCCCCAAAGCAAAAATTGCCAGAAATGCTCCGCTGCTTGCACTCTATCGACTTCTGGGTAAGATTGGGCGATCGCGGCTTCTTTGCCACTAGCATTCGGACAAGGAGAAAGCACGACCGAAATTCTGACGTGAGAGCGATCGGCTCCTAGTTTCTGGCGCAAAGCTTGCACGACGGGACGCACCCAGGTGGTGACTTCCCCAGGACCATTAGACAAAACCAAGATATCGATGTTACTTGTCATTTGTCATTTGTCATTTGTACCTTTTCATATCCTTGTTTTTAATTTTTTAGACTTTCATGCTTATCATAAAATTTAAATTCATGCCTTGAAATTTAAATTTTATTTATTAAATTTTTGCAAATATTAGTAAAAATCCTAATGATTAGCGACTTCAGATAAAATTAACAAACGTAACGAAAAGTTACGAAATTTTTATCAAATTGTGTCAGTTCCAGCCTGAATCTAACTTTTGGTAGGCACTTTCTGATAAAAAAAACTCATGTGCCGTGTATTTTCTACGCCGATCGCAGTTTGGTTTTTCAACTGTAACGCGACCAGTTCACAATCTGTAGAGATCGCCGAACTTACTGCGTAGAGGTACAAGTGGGACATTAGGAAAGTGTGTATCTGGTGTCCTACGTTCATTGCCAGAGATCCCTACAGACAGAGAACACGCATCAAAGGAGCCTTACCGAATGTTCACACACGTCAAGTCCACCATCCGACACATTACGCCCGACAACCTGGCAGAACGTGCTTTGATCAAGGTGGTCTATGTCGTGCTAGAGTCCCAGTATCAGAGTGCCTTATCGCAAGCGGTACGCCAAATTAACCAAAGAAATCCGAATTTGGCGATCGAAATTAGCGGCTATCTGATCGAAGAACTCCGAGACCCTGAAAACTACGAGGAGTTTAAGCGCGATATCCAAAGTGCCGACATCTTCATCGCCTCACTGATTTTTATTGAAGACTTGGCGCAAAAGGTGGTAGCTGCAGTAGAACCGCACCGATCGCAATTGGATGTGGCTGTTGTCTTCCCCTCAATGCCAGAGGTGATGCGCCTTAACAAGATGGGTAGCTTCTCGATGGCGCAGTTGGGACAATCCAAAAGCGCGATCGCCCAGTTCATGCGCAAGCGTAAAGAAAAATCTGGGGCTTCTTTCCAAGATGGAATGCTGAAGCTACTCCAAACCTTACCCAAAGTACTGAAGTATTTGCCCATCGACAAAGCCCAAGATGCGCGTAACTTCATGTTGAGTTTTCAGTATTGGTTGGGGGGGTCGCCAGAAAACCTAGAAAACTTCTTGCTGATGTTGGCGGACAAATACGTCATCAAATCTGTAGGGGCGCACAGCTGTGCGCCCCTACAATACCAGGAACCAGTAGTTTATCCCGACATGGGTATTTGGCATCCCTTGTCAACCACTATGTTTGAGGATATCAAGGAATACCTCAACTGGCACAACAGCCGCCAAGATATCTCTAGCGACCTAAAAGACCCGCTTGCGCCTTGCGTGGGACTCGTACTGCAACGCACCCACCTAGTAACGGGGGATGATGCCCATTACGTAGCAATCGTACAGGAACTCGAAGCGATGGGCGCGCGGGTAGTTCCTGTATTTGCGGGCGGCTTGGACTTTTCCAAGCCCGTCGATGCTTATTTCTACGACCCTGTTAGCAAAAATTCGCTCGTAGATACGGCGATCTCCCTCACGGGTTTTGCCTTGGTAGGAGGACCTGCACGACAGGATCATCCCAAAGCAATTGAAGCACTGAAGCGGCTGAACCGCCCTTACATGGTTGCCCTGCCTTTAGTGTTTCAGACGACGGAGGAGTGGCAAGATAGCGATCTAGGCTTGCACCCGATCCAAGTGGCGCTACAAATTGCCATTCCCGAACTGGATGGGGCGATCGAACCGATTATTCTATCAGGTCGAGACGGTGCGACAGGTAAAGCGATCGCCCTGCAAGATCGCGTTGAAGCCATCGCCCAACGGGCGATGAAGTGGGCTAACCTGCGCCGCAAGCCAAAACTCGCAAAAAAAGTTGCCATTACCGTATTCAGCTTCCCACCCGATAAGGGTAACGTGGGGACAGCCGCCTACTTAGATGTATTCGGTTCCATTTACGAGGTGATGCAAGCCCTGCGAAATAACGGCTACGATGTGCAGGATTTGCCAGAGTCGCCCAAAGAGTTGATGGAACAGGTGATCCACGATGCCCAGGCGCAGTATAGCAGCCCCGAACTCAACGTTGCCTACAAGATGTCCGTACTGGAGTACGAAGCGCTTACTCCCTATTCGCAAAAATTAGAGGAAAACTGGGGTCCACCGCCAGGGCATCTCAATAGTGACGGGCAAAACCTTTTGGTATACGGCAAGCAATTCGGTAATGTTTTTATTGGCGTACAGCCGACATTCGGCTATGAAGGCGACCCGATGCGGTTGTTATTCTCCCGTTCTGCTAGCCCCCACCACGGTTTTGCGGCTTACTACACCTATTTAGAGCAAATTTGGCAAGCCGATGCGGTGCTGCACTTCGGGACGCACGGTTCCTTAGAATTCATGCCAGGAAAGCAAATGGGGATGTCGGGTGACTGCTACCCAGATAATTTAATTGGCATGATTCCCAACTTGTACTATTACGCGGCAAATAACCCCAGTGAAGCCACAATTGCCAAACGCCGCAGTTATGCCGAAACGATTTCTTACTTGACACCGCCAGCCGAAAATGCTGGACTGTATAAGGGTTTGAAGGAATTAAGCGAACTAATCGGTTCTTATCAAACTTTAAAAGATTCCGGTCGCGGTATTCCCATTGTCAACACCATCATGGATAAGTGCCGGATGGTGAATTTAGACCAAGATATTAACTTGCCAGAGCAAGATGCCAAAGACATGACTGCCGAGGAGCGGGATAATATTGTTGGCTTGGTGTATCGCAAGTTGATGGAAATTGAGTCGCGGTTGTTGCCTTGCGGGTTGCACGTTATTGGGAAGCCGCCTTCAGCAGAGGAAGCGATCGCAACTTTGGTTAATATTGCTGGTTTGGATCGGGCTGAAGAAGAGATCCAGAGTTTACCTCGGATTATTGCCACTAGCGTCGGGCGGGATATTGACGAAATTTATCACAATAGCGATCGCGGTGTCTTGGAAGACGTGCAATTATTACAAGACATCACCCTTGCCAGTCGCGCCGCAGTCAGCGCCTTGGTACAAGCACAAACCGACGCAGAAGGTAGAGTTTCCCTAGTTTCCAAACTCAATTTCTTCAATATGGGTAAAAAGGAACCTTGGGTAGAAGCCTTGCACCAAGCAGGTTACACTAAGGTCGATCCGAATGCCCTCAAACCCTTATTTGAATACTTGGAATTCTGCCTGCAACAAGTTTGTGCTGATAACGAACTGGGGGCTTTATTACGGGGATTAGAAGGAGAGTACATCTTACCTGGTCCTGGTGGCGACCCGATCCGCAACCCCGATGTTTTACCTACGGGCAAGAATATTCATGCCCTCGATCCGCAAGCAATCCCAACAATGGCAGCGGTGCGATCGGCAAAAATCGTCGTAGATCGCCTGTTAGACCGCAACAGAGCAGAAAATGGCGGAAAATTCCCCGAAACCATCGCCTGCGTCCTCTGGGGAACCGATAATATCAAAACTTACGGAGAATCCCTAGCTCAAATTATGTGGATGGTCGGCGTGCGTCCGGTTCCCGATGCTTTGGGACGGGTGAACAAGTTGGAATTGATTCCCTTGGAAGAGTTGGGACGACCCAGAATTGATGTTGTCATTAACTGTTCCGGTGTTTTCCGCGACTTGTTTATCAACCAAATGAACCTGCTAGATCAAGCGGTGAAAATGGCGGCGGAAGCAGATGAACCTGTAGAAATGAATTTTGTCCGCAAACACGCCTTGAAGCAAGCTGAGGACATGGGAATTAACTTGCGTCAAGCTGCAACCCGCGTATTTTCCAATGCTTCCGGTTCCTACTCGTCCAATATTAATTTGGCAGTGGAAAATAGCACCTGGGATAGCGAAGCCGAGTTACAGGAAATGTACCTCAAGCGCAAATCCTTTGCTTTCAGTGCCGATAATCCTGGAACGATGGAACAGTCGCGGCAGATTTTTGAAACTACCCTCAAAACTGCTGAGGTAACATTCCAAAATCTCGATTCTTCCGAGATTAGTTTGACGGACGTATCGCACTACTACGACTCAGATCCGACAAAAGTTGTGGCAAGTTTGCGGAATGATGGTAAGATTCCTGCTTCCTACATGGCAGATACAACGACAGCTAACGCCCAAGTCCGCACTCTATCAGAAACCGTGCGTTTAGATTCTCGTACCAAGTTGTTAAATCCCAAGTGGTATGAAGGAATGTTGTCTCACGGCTATGAAGGCGTGCGGGAACTCTCCAAGCGATTAGTCAATACAATGGGTTGGAGTGCGACTGCGGGGGCTGTCGATAATTGGATCTACGAAGATGCTAATGACACCTTCATTAAAGATGAAGCCATGCGTCAGCGGTTGTTGAATTTAAATCCGCATTCCTTCCGCAAGATGGTTTCTACTTTGTTAGAAGCAAATGGACGTGGTTATTGGGATACGGACGAGAACAATTTGGATCTGCTGCGGGAATTGTATCAGGAGGTGGAAGACCGGATTGAAGGGATTGAATAGATCGTAGGTTCATTAGGTTATAACCGTGTAGAGACGTTGCAAGCAGCGTTTCTACACGACGCGAAATATAGACTTTACCAATGGATGCCCTCACGCTCAACCTCAATCCTGTTGTTCAACTGACAGACGAGCAATTTTTTCAGCTATGTCAAATCAACGAACTAATTAGATTTGAGCGTAATGCTGACGGGTTTCTATTACTAATGTCTCTAGCAGGTGGATTAACTAGCATTCGTAATGCTAATCTCACAGCTCAACTTGGCAACTGGAATCATGAAGAGGTTCTAGGAATTGCTTTTGCTTCTTCTACTGGTTTTACTTTGCCTAATGGTGCAGTTCGGTTGCCTAATGCGGAGCTATCAATCGTTTCACTAAAGTAGTTCTAATTTTTTAAATAATAAACTCTTGCATTGCTGAGACTACAATAAGGTTGGCATTTCCTACTCTACTAGCTACACAGTCAGGAACCTCGTGTCGCTTCGTGTTTTTATTAGAAAACCAAACAAAGAAGATTGGCAAGAATTGCTATTTCTTCACAAAAGAAGTAAGGAGTTTCATTTCCCCTGGGCTTTTCCTCCACTGAATGAGCAAGAGTGTAAAATCTATATCAATCGTTGCCAAAATGAGAATTTTGAAGGTTTGCTGATATGTCATTTAACTGATAATAAAATTATTGGAGTAGCAAATTTCAGTCAGATCTTCTATCGAGCGTTTCAAAATGCTTGTCTTGGTTATTACGTTGATGTAGATTTTGCAGGTCAGGGATTGATGTTAGAGGGTGTGCATTTAGCGATTGATTATGCTTTTGATACACTCGGTTTACATCGAGTTGAAGCTAATATTCAGCCTGAAAACAGAGCATCAATTCATTTGGTAGAGCGGCTAGGTTTCACGAAAGAGGGCTTCTCTCGACGATACCTAAAAATTAATGGAGAATGGCGTGACCATGAACGCTGGGCTTTAACAGTTGAAGATTGGGTAAAGAGTTAGGAGGTCAAGATGACACTTCGCTATGAGATTACTCTCTATTGGAGTGAAGAAGACAAAGCATTTATTGCTGAAGTACCAGAATTACCAGGTTGTGCTGCTGATGGCAAAAGCAATCGAGCAGCATTATAGAATGTAGAGATTATTATGCAAGAGTGGATCGAGACTGCGAAGGAATTAGGACGTACTATTCCCGAACCAGAGCCGCGATTGTCACTCAGTTCAAATGCCAAATCTTAATTGTCATATCCCGACTGCAACTAGCGAGTACGCTCCCTTGTGGATTGAAAGCAACTCCATTCACCCAGTCAGAATGTCCCTGAAGCGAACATAACTGTTTTCCCGTACTGGGATACCACAACTTAATCGTATTATCTCCCCTGCTAGCTAAAGTCTGCCCGTCGGGACTAAATACCACAAATCCTACATAGCTGTGATGCCACGTCACAGCAGAAAAAGGTTTAGCCGTACCCAATCGCCATAATTTAATTGTCTTGTCATAACTCGCACTGGCTAAAAACTGCCCGTCAGGACTGTAGGAAATCGAATTAACCCAACTCGAATGTCCTTTGAGGACGTGCAGCAGTTGTTCCATGCCTAAATGCCAAATTTCAATGGTTTTATTACAACTGCCAATTGCTAAAGTTTGCCCGTCAGGACTAAAAACAACAGAATAGGCTGAGTTTGCCTGACCGATGCGGGTATCTAACCTTTGCCCCGTAGTTAAATCCCAAAACTGGATCGTCTTATTTTTACCATGACTAGCCAGCTTTGTTCCATCAGGCGCGATCGCGATCGACCAAACTGGATCGGAATGTCCGATTAATGTATGCAGTAATTCTCCCGTATCTAGCCGCCAAATCTTAATCGTGCGATCGTCGCTACCGCTAATTAACCATTTGCCATCGGGACTGATAGCAATAGATCGTACCCATGCTGTATGTCCGATCAGAGTCTTTAATAATTTTCCTGTTGCTAAATCCCAAATCTTAATTGTTGTATCCGCACTAGCACTAACTAGAGTTTGTCCGCCAGGACTAATCGCCACGGCAAATACCCAGTTCGTATGTCCGATGAGAGTGTTGACGCATTTCCAGCGAGTGTGAGGCGATGGCTTAGGTATTTTGGGTTTTGGTTCCAGTTCTAGAGCAATTTTAAAATCAGAGTCTGCCCGATGTTTGTATCCCAATCGAGAACAAGCGAGTCCGCGATATTTGTAAGCAGCCGCGAAGTTAGGTTGGAGGCGAATCGCTTGCGTAAAATCCTCGATCGCCACGATATATCTACCTCGTCTGGCGTTCTCCATTCCTCGCTTAAAATAAGTCTCGGCGCAAGATTTGTAGGTTGAGTAAGTTCCTGAAGCTGTAGCTACTCTACTCGCGTGTGGCTGTTGCCATTTGAGTTGCTGGTACGCCTCGTTAATTTTTTTGATTTCTTCTTCGGCTTGCTGCTTTAATTGGGAGCGATCGGGAAATAAATCGGGATGCCAAGTTTTCGCCAAGGTACGATAGGCGTGCTTCACCTCAGCAGCAGTTGCACCAGGTTTTAGTCCTAGTATTTGGTAATAGGTTTCGACTTGACTCATCTCAATGGCGATAACTTTCTTGCATCAATAGCATGAGGCGATCGCTCATACTGGAATAGGACTTACAAATCCGGTCATGGTTAGTATTCCCAAAAATTTTTCTTTCTCAACACAAACTCCCTCAACACAAACTCCTCATAGTGGTTATCACTGGGATGGTAGCGATCGCCGTTTTTTTGAAGGCTGGTATTACCGCGTCACGTTACCTGCTGGCGACACTTTTGCTTTCATGTACTCCATCGAAGACCCTATCGGTGGTAAAACCCATAGTGGAGGCGCAGCCCAGATTCTCGGTCCCGACGATAAATATTTATGGCGGACTTATCCCGATGTCAAGCGCTTTTGGGCGAGTCCAACTCAACTCGCTTTAGGACATTGGGGACAAACAGACTTAGAGACTCAAGCAAATTGGCTTTCTCCTGACGAATTCGATCGCCACATCCAACAGGGTTATCAAGCGACTGCGACCTGGAACCAAGGTATCATCCGCGATCCCGCCAATAATGGTTATTGCCGCTGGCAGTACGAGATTCAACCGATTTATGGATGGGGCGATCGCGGTAGAATACAGCAATCTACAGCTGGTTGGCTGTCTTCGTTACAAATATTTGAACCTGGCTGGCAAATCTTGATGGCGCACGGTTTAGCTACGGGTTGGATCGATTGGCACGGCAAGCGCTACGAGTTTACCAACGCCCCAGCCTATAGCGAAAAGAATTGGGGCGGTGCTTTTCCCCAAAGATGGTTTTGGCTGAATTGCAATAGTTTTGACGACGAACCCGACTTAGCCTTAACTGCTGGCGGTGGTAGGCGTGGAGTGTTGTGGTGGATGGAATCTGTAGCAATGGTAGGCTTGCATTATCGGGGTAAATTTTACGAATTCGTCCCTTGGAACTCCGAGGTAACGTGGAACATCCAGCCCTGGGGTTGCTGGCAAATGCAGGCAAGAAATGCTGACTACGAAGTTATTTTAACGGGGACGACAGATTTACCTGGCACTCCCCTACGTGCGCCCACCCAGAACGGGCTAGTTTTCTGCTGTAAGGATACGATGCGCGGGCAAGTGAGTTTACAACTCTATTCTTGTCGTGGTGGCAAGAAACTGATATTGGAGGCTAAAAGTTCAGTCTGTGGCTTAGAAATCGGTGGCAACCCGTGGGATAGTACGTGGCAGAAATGAGGAGTGAGGAGTGAGGAGTGAGGGGGAATTTTAGATTTTGGATTGTAATTCTCCTTATCCTCCTTGTCTCCCTTGTCCTCCTTGTCCCCCTTGTCCAAAAAACCTTGACCTCTGCTATGATCGCAAAGGATTGGGGCTGTAGCTCAGTTGGATAGAGCGAGCGCCTCCTAAGCGCTAGGTCGCGCGTTCGAGACGCGCCAGTCCCGTCGAGTTTTCAAGTTCGATCTAACCCTGGCGAGGTACAAACCGCAATCTGCTCTCAGTACCATTACTCCAGTTCTTATCCCAACAGCTACTCCATCCCTAGCTGAATTAATGGGCAAAGCTTATTGAGTACAAGCGACCTCAGTGTAGCCCCTCTACCATGAGGTTTCAGTATCGCGTCTTCTCGAGATATCTGGCGGGGCTGCCTGCCCACAATCTAGGCTGCGCTAATGAGACTAGAGATTTTGTACTTAAAACCATTCCAAGCGATCGCGCGCTTCATGAGATAGCTCAACCCACTCATCAACCAAAATAGAGGTGACATCACACCTGAGTCTGGAAGAATTAGAAAGCTGCTATCAACCAGCCAATTTTCGCGTGGATTGACGAATTTTTTCTAGCGGTCAGAGCTAGCAGTTTAATTATGCTCAATTCAACGGATTTGAGATCGGATATTTATTCAAAGAATTGCTGCTATATATATGTTTTAGCTTTATTAACTTTAGAATCCCAAAATAAAATAAGCGATGCTACTAATAAATTAGAGCGATCGCTCATCTGCTCGTCTATAACTTTATTTCGGTTTCGAGGTAGATATTTGCAAATCTACTCGTACTAGCCAAGCTAAAAGTTCTAAATTTAACCTCTTGAAAGTTATTTCCAGCTAATAACTTATTGACTATTGACTGAGCGATCGGAGCTTTTCGATCAACTCCTCTCGATTTGGCTTCTTCAATAGATATCGGTTAACAAACCACACTGAGTAGAAAATACCGATGAGTTGAAAGGTTGGTGCTAATAATGGAATGCTATTGAAAGCAGCCAATACTGCAAAAAGTACTCTCAATGCAATAAATGCGGCTAATACGAGCAGAGTATTTGTAATTGGTTGCTTGTATTGTTGAAAGAATCTGCTGATGTTTTCAGGCAGTTCAGCAAAAAATCCAGTAATATTGTTACCGATCTGTCGTCCTTGCATTTCAATTTGTTCGGCAGTCGATTGCGTTGTTTGAGCTAGAGATTCTGATGTTTCTCTCGCTTCTGGATTAGTGTTGATGTATTCTGTTTGTTGCATTTCGATCTCCTTATGTGAAAATTAAAAAGTTTTCTGCTGTTTTCTTGGCTACTATCTCTTTACAGTTAGCAGTTAACAAAAAAATGTTCTGTGCTTGAAGCCTTCTATTTTCTGCTTTTCCCTAACGATAAATATTTCCATCTACCTATTTATATTTAGCCCCGAGGAATCGACAGAAACAAATTAGGCAACAACAGGCTCGCCAGTAGGAACAAACTCGATACTAACAATAGAATATTGCTAATCTGGCGAGGAAGAGGGGCTGGAGTCAGTCTTTAATCGGTATTGATGTCAAGACTCCCAATTAATTGAGCCTCTACTTATTACCAACGCGATCGGGTCCTACACGAGCAGGTCCGACCTTTTCAGGACCAACAACTTCAGGACCAACAACTTCAGGACCAACTTGGGAAGGAGATGCAGCACTTGGAGCAGGGGAAACAGGATATGGAGTCACTACAGGACTTGCAGGAACCGTAAGGACTGGCACTGTTTGAGTTACTGTGCGAGTAACAACTCGCTCCCCACGAACTAGGTATCCTAAAATCCCAGCTAGTGGGATACAACAAGCGATCGCTGCAAGAATTGGCAGACTAGGACCATAATCTTGTTTAGATTTTTTGGATTTATCTGGAGGTGAGTGCGATGTTGAATTTGTGGTTGTAACTGTTTCCCTTCTCAGAGGAACTTCTTCTACAACTCCAACTCTCTTTTGTCCAGGGGAAGTACGATTCACAGTAGGAATAGTCTCTGGATGTACCTTACTATCAGCATCGGGTTCTAAGCGATTATTCATTTATTATCCTGGCAATCAAACGAGTAACATTCCTTAATTTCATCAGTTTAGTATTTTATTTTTCAGTTCCTTTAGAAGGATTACCAAACATCTTAAGGAAGACATATAAACAACTAGTAAATTTTCTTAAATTAATACCGAGCCTAAAAATGATTCAGATTTCGGTTTTAATACTATGCACCTGCATTTGTGTTACGTTTACAGAAAAATTACTGCATTGTTCCGGCACTCAACACTTTGAGTACCGGAATCAACTATTTAAATGCGATCGCTAAAATCTAAACACTCGTATTTTAATCTTAGTGTTTTGTTTCTCTTACGATCGCGGTCTTAGAAGTCCGCGATCGCTTGCTAAGAGCGGTATGAGCAATATAGCAAAAAGGAGAGATCGACAATGACCTCCCCCTACAAAGGTAGCGATCCGCCAACTCTAAATAGCCAGTAAGCGGGTGAGCAAACTTACTACAGTGTGTTGTCTCTGTTATCTTGAATGATGACGTTAGGGTCTTGAGTGTCGAAGTCTAACTTTTCCCTAGAAGTGGGTGTTTCAGTTGGAAGAGGAAAAAGAGTAACTTTGTCTTTCGCTTCAACTGGCTTTCCAGTGCTGACCCCCTGTGTTTTGAACTGCTTATTTTCTCCAACCTGGAGTTTTTCGTCAGGCTTAAAGCCCTGAGTACTAGATGGCTTGGCATCTTTAGCACTACTCTTGACGGAATCTTTTACATTGGTTGCAGTTGTTTTGATGCTCTGTGATGTACTTTTTGCTGCATCTACTACAGCTGGCTTAGTATCATCAACAGTACTTTTTACTGAGTCCGCTACACCTTTTGTAGATTGCTTGACCTCTTCAACCGCACTCTTGGCTGAGTTGGTTGCACTCTGTACGGCTGGCTCGATCCCCTCAACTGTAGCTTTTACGGAGTCCGCTACGCTTCTTACAGCTGGCTTAGCTTCCTCAGATGCACTCTTAATTGCTTCTACTACAGAGGGCTTAGTATCTTGGACAGTATCTTTGACTGCATCTACTGCGGCGACTACAGAGGGCTTAGTATCTTGGACAGTATCCTTGACTGCATCTACTGCGGCGACTACAGAGGGCTTAGTATCTTGGACAGTATCCTTGACTGCATCTACTACACCGATTACAGAAGGCTTAACCTCCTCACCTATATGTTTTACATTGTCCCCTACATCTTCTACAGTGTGGTTAACAGTCTCAGCTACACTCTTTGCTGCGTCCACTACACCCTCTACAGTGTGGTCAACCGCTTCAGATGTACCTTTACCAGCTAAAGCACCTGCTACTGCGCCCGCTACTGCACCAACGATTCCTCCAGCTCGTCCGCCGAGTATACCGCCAATCGCTGCTCCAGCTATCCCAGCACCTATACCTGAGCCTCCTGACTGAGCATCAGGTTGTTCCCGTTCGGAATCAGTACTTTCATGCTTATCTAAAGGTTGCTCGTTCTCGGTCATAAAAATTATCTCCTTCGTACTAAATTGACTTAATGCGTCGATCTGGGCAATAGCTTTTTTAAGAAGACTGCTTAACGGTCGGAAGGTAATTTTCCAGTTCTGTCGTCGATCGTCCGACCTTCACTATTAATATCGATCTCTTCACGACGAATCGTTTCTTGTGCTTCAACTGTTTCGCGATCTACGACTTTATTGACTCTGACTTCCTCACGCACAAAGGCTTCTTTGTGAATGTCAGCAGTTTCCTCGTAAATTTCCATGCGTGCCACTTCGCCTGAGCCGAAGTTAACACTACCAGGAGCGACTGCCTTTCCAGCATCTGCTGGAGTCACTCGCTCAACCACAACTCGCTCTCTGTCAATTGGTACTGAAACTTGTTTAGTTTCAGTCTCAACGTGCTTACCAACAGATACTTCCCCTGTCTTGACACGTTTTTTGCTGGCGATTAGACGCTCTTGGTACAGTTTGACATCTTGACGATCGCGATCGTTCATTTCGTACAAAGACGGCTCTTGCTTATATTGATAGCTATCGCGGTTGTAAGTTGGAGCGCTTTGCGCGACGGCTGCACCTGTTGTAGCAGCACCAGATGAAG
>NZ_JBOFLP010000250.1:0-42715 GCF_051657925.1 Chroococcidiopsis sp. | reverse complement strand
ACAAAAAAACTAATCTAAATATAAACTAGCAATTTGGGCTATAACTCTTGAGATGGATGTTGATAAAAATGTTTATATATTAATGACTGTTGCTGAAAAGCCTGATTGAGAAACCAAACTGAAGGAGCATACCGTGTAGCATTTTCAGGAGCCTCAAAGTAAGAATAATAGTCATCTTGAAAGCGTTCTTCTTCAGAGGTTTTCCGGTCGGTGGTAACTCTACGAAAAACATGCTATCTATCCTCAATTGGATAGATTAAGTTATGTATTGAAGGTCACATAGACTTGAAACTCTTATATTCGATCTCTTTTGTCTCCATCTCCTTTTACGTCATTTTCCAAGCAGATTTCGACTGAATAGCCTACGTGACTTTAAGGTCATATCTAATTTAGGAGTTACTTTAATAGCGATAATCAACCACTGGACAGATTTCATTTTCATAATTCGGGTAGCAGAATTAACAAGTAACAAAGTTTTTACAAATCGTGATGAATTGGACTGACACGCCTCGGCGTGTTTTTCAGCATGGCAAAAAGAATTGGCGCGATCGCGAAGCATCAACCTATCAAAGTTGGTTGTTCGAGCGATTTCATCAGCCTTTAGTTACAACTCCGCCCCTATCCCAGTGCGAAGTTTGCGTTATCGTTCCCGTGCGTAATGAAGCCGACAATTTAGAGAGTACACTCTTGGCTTTGTACAATCAGCTCGATTTAACTGGAAAGTCGCTCGATCGCAATCGCTATGAGATCGTGCTGCTGGCAAATAATTGCAATGACGAATCGGCTGCGATCGCGCGCAATTTTGCTACTACTCATCCCGATCTGGTTCTACACGTAGTTGAAAAAGTATTTCCTGCGGCTGAGGCTTATATCGGTCGAGTGCGTCAAGTCCTGATGGATGAAGCTTATCGTCGTCTGAGTTCTATTGGTGGTAAAAGACGAGTCATTGCCTCTACAGATGGAGATTCGCGAGTTACACCGACTTGGATCGCTGCTATCTTGGACGAAATCGCCAGTGGTGCTGACGCTGTAGGAGGACGAATTATTACAGATCGTGAAGGTCGCACGGCTTTAGATCCTTATACAAGAGCTTGCCATCTGCGCGAAGTAGGCTACCGCTTTCTTATTGCCGAATTAGAAGCTTATCTAGATCCCGATCCAATCGATCTCATCCCCCGCCACTTTCAACACTACGGAGCAAGCCTTGCCGTCACAGTGGAGATGTATGCTCAAGCAGGAGGAATGCAACCAGTCCGCACTCCTGAAGATGTAGCGTTCTACCAAGCACTATTGAGAGTCAATGCCCGTTTTCGTCACAGTACCCGCGTGCGTGTCTTCACATCAGCTCGGACTACAGGACGCACAGATGTAGGATTGGCAAACCAACTGAGTAAATGGGTGGAAATGGGGCGATCGCAGCAACAATTTTTGGTAGAGTCGGCGGCTGAAGTAGAAGCTCGATTTGAGTGGCGACATCAGCTGAGAGTCCTGTGGTGGAGTTATCTTTATGACTACCAACCAACCCACAATGCGATCGCTCTGGTAGCAAATGCTGTGGGTGTGAATTGGCAATGGTTAATGTCAGAGTTAGCTCAACCTCAGAGCTTCGGTTTACTTTGGGAAAAGGTAGAACAGCGTCAACAAGTAGAAGGAATCTGGAGACAGCGTTGGCAACTCATCCCAATTCAGGAAGCAATCTCAGCTCTGCGCATTCGTTTAGAGAAATTGCGTCACCAGCGAAGAAAGATAAAAGTTAAAAGTTATGTATTTGTAGGGGCGGGTTTTCATCAAAAATTTATGGATTTGGCTGTCAATCTATCTGCTAAACCCGCCCGTACAAAAGTTAAAAAAGAGTAGGGTGGGCAATGCCCACCTCAGGCTTGAAGTTTACGAGATTTTAAATGTATTGTGATTTAGGCTTTATTTCCTTCTACGTAGACGCTGACAACATCATTTTGCCAAGTTGCATTAACACCTGACGCAGCAACAATTGCTTGCCCTATTGGATCTTTTGTTTCTGCATCTCCACAACAAGAAAATGCTTGTCTAACTGTTACCTTGACATTTTGAAATCCAGCAGTTTCGACAATCTTTTGATATTCATCTACTAATAAAGCACCAGCTACACAACCAACATAAGCAGCAATATCTTGTCGCACTGACTCAGAAAGTTGCTGTTTGAGTGCTGTATCGGAAATGGCAATTCTGCCATTTGGTTTTAAAACTCGATAAATTTCTTGGAAAACTTTTGGCTTATCGGGAGATAGATTGATGACACAATTACTAATAACTACGTCTACAGTCTCGTCTGCTACGGGTAAGTTTTCAATTTCTCCCAATCTAAATTCTACATTTTGTACATTCGATTTTTGAGCGTTTTCTGTTGCTTTGGCGATCATCTCTGGTGTCATATCTACACCGATCGCTTTGCCTGTAGCACCAACTTTTGTCGCAGCAATAAAGCAATCGAAACCCGCACCCGAACCTAAATCGAGAACAATCTCACCTGGCTTTAGTTGCGCTAAATCGGTAGGATTACCACAACTCAGTCCTAAATTCGCCTCGGCTGGAATTGTATTGAGTTCCGCTTCTGCATAACCTAAAGCCACAGCAAATTCTGTTGTGTCAGCGGTAGGAGTACCGCAGCCACAACCTGTTTGTTGTTGAGCAATCTTACCGTAAGCCGCTCTCACGTTTTGTTTTACTGCATTGCTGTCCATAGTTTTAATCTCCTCAATCGTTAAAAAGCTGAGTGAATTTTATGATTTAAACATTGGGTTTTTCATTTCTAAGAGATTGAATAAGTTGCTCTACTCTTTCCTTAATTTGCGATCGCACCTGTCGAAAAGTTTCTATTGATTGCCCTTGAGGATCTTCCAATTGCCAATCCTGAAAGACTTCTCTTAATACCCAAGACTCGGGTAAGTTGACACCACAACCACATAGAGAAATAACGACATCGTAATCTGCTGGATTGAAATTGTTTAAAAGCTTAGAGGTCTGGCTGCTAATATCTATGCCAACTTCTGACATAACTTGAATTGCTAGTGGATCGATTTGATTCGTTTCTAAACCAGCACTCATTACTTGAACTTTTCCTACTCCCAACTGTCGAGCAAAACCCTCCGCCATCTGGGAACGACGGGAATTTGTTTTACAGACAAACATGACTCTTTTCATAAGTCAAAAGTTAAAAGTTAAAAGTTAAAAAATAAGTCAACTATAGCCTGTCTAAACCAATTGTGAAAATACCGTTCATCTGTCTGTGACACGCTAATTGCGCTTTCACAAATGATAAATGACAATCCTCACTTAAAAGCACTGACACAACGCGGATCGCGCAGAGAAGCTTTTTCTGGCTCGCGAGGAAACCAAGCTGCTGTACGCTTACAAATTTCTACTAGCATGAGCATAACTGGTACTTCAATCAAGACTCCCACCACAGTAGCCAAAGCAGCGCCAGAATTTAAACCGAATAACATCACCGCCGTAGCGATCGCCACTTCAAAATGATTGCTGGCTCCGATCAACGCCGCAGGTGCAGCATCTTCATAAGCAAGTTTGAGTTTTAATGCTGCTACGTAGGAAATTAGAAAAATAAAATTCGTCTGAATAAACAGCGGTACGGCAATTAAAACGATATGTATGGGATTGTTGACAATTAGCTCACCTTTAAAGGCAAACAGCAACACGAGAGTCATTAAAAGTGCAGCAATCGCACCGGGACTGAGATATTTCAAAAACCGCCGTTCAAACCACTCTCTACCCTTATGTTTCAGTATCCAATAACGACTGTACATTCCCGTAGCTAAAGGCAAGCTAACATAAATCAGCACTGATAGGACGATGGTTTCCCAAGGTACGCTGAGATCGTTTGCTGCTAACAACCATCTTCCCAAAGGTGCATATAAAAACAGCATGGCTAGAGAATTTACTGCTACCATCACCAGCGTATGTCCTTGATTACCGTAGGAGAGATAACCCCACATCAATACCATTGCCGTACAAGGGGCTATGCCTAGTAAGATTGCCCCAGCAATATAGGAATTCGCCAACACAATTTCGTTACCTCGGATAATTTCCGTACCAGATAGCAAAGGACGAAATAACCATCCCAAAAAAAACTGCGCGAATACAACCATCGTAAATGGTTTAATTAACCAATTCACTACCAAAGTGAGAATTACAGGTTTGGGCGATCGCATTGCATTTGTTGCCTGAGTGAAGTCGATCTTCACCATAATTGGATACATCATGAAAAAGAGGCAAATAGCGATCGGAATTGACACCTGATAAATGCTCATGGCATCGAGAGCCACTGCTATGCCCGGAAACAACCTACCCAAAAGAATTCCGGCAATAATACACAGAAAAACCCAGACAGTCAGGTATTTTTCAAAAAAACTCAGACGGTTGACAATCGGCTTTGATGCAAAACTGTTAATACTCATGATAAAAGTGTGGGGAGTCGGGGATAAGAGAGCTGGGGGAGCGCAAGGTTGCTGAGGGAGCTAAGGGAGCAATTACCAACTACCCATTACCCATTACCCATTACCAATAACTAATCTTCTTTTGCTTTCCAGGCGATCGCTTTTTGGGGTTGCGGATCGGGTAATTTCAAAGAAATTGCAGCCGCCATCAGTACGAATGCCATCGACACCCACAAACAACCCACTAAGCCAAATAGCTGAAAGATCAAACCAGATAGCACTGTACCCGCTAAGCGCCCACCAGAGTTAGCCATATAATAAAAGCCAACATTTAATGCAACCTTGTCATCATCGGTGTAGGCAAGGACGAGATAGGAATGAATTGCTGAATTGAAGGCAAAGATAACCCCAAAAATTGCTAGTCCTACCACAATTGTTAAAGCTGGGGAAACTCTGAGTTGAAGGGAAAGGGCGATCGCGGCGGGAATCGCACTCAGCACAAACGTCCAAATTTGAATCGTTCTTCCTTGGGGAGCCGCTCCCGAACCCAACCAGCGCAGCAGATCGGGCGCTAAAAATTGTACCGTTCCGTAGCCAATCACCCAACAAGCCATAAATCCCCCAACCTGCTCGAACGTCCAGCCAAGCGTGCTGTAGAGAAACACGGGGAGGGCAACTACAAACCAAACATCCCTCGCACCGAAGAGAAAGAAACGAGCCGCAGAGAGAATGTTAATCTCCCTACTTTTAGAAAAGAGCTGGGTAAATTTAACTTTCGCCTTAATCTTACCCATGCCTTGTGGCAGTAGTACCCCCGTACCCAGGATGAGGCAAAGACCACCTGCCATTATCAGCAGGGCATTGACAAAGCCAAATTGAGCTAGCAGCATGCTACCAATAAAAAAGCCAACCCCCTTCAGAGCATTTTTTGAACCAGTCAAAATTGCCACCCATTTAAACAGTGACGACTGTGCCTCCTGAGGTATGACCAAGCGAATCGCACTCTTAGAACTCATCTTAGTCAAGTCTTTGGCAATTCCAGAAAAGGCTTGCGCGACCATCACGTAGGTGACTTGCAACCACACAGCCCATTCTGGATTGAGCAGCGCCAGCATAGCTAAAGCAAAAACTTGTAACCCGATCCCGCCGTAGAGAGTTAGCTTCAGACCAAATTGAGAACCGATCCAGCCTCCGAACAAATTGGTAACAACGCCAAAAATTTCGTAAAACAGAAACAGCATGGCGATTTGCAAAGGAGTGTAGCCCAGCAGATGAAAGTGCAGTAACACCAACATCCGCAACGCTCCATCGGTAATTGTGAAGCTCCAGTAGGCAGCAGTAACGAGGGCATAGTTACGCAAATTGGCTTTATTTCCAGCAGTGGAAGTCATGGTTGTTAGCTAGGGTGAGACAGAAATTAAGCATTTATGTCAGAGATCTCGATCCCCCCTGCCCCCCTTGACAAGGGGGGAGTATATAGCCTCCTTTTTAAGGGGGTTGGGGGATCGATCTAAGCTTTGCAATATCTGTAAAGGTTAGTAGCAACGGGCAATCTTGCGGGCAAGTTCAACCATGCGATTTGCATAGCCCCATTCGTTGTCATACCAAGCTAAAACTTTGACTTGTGTTTCATCGATGACCATTGTTGATAGTGCATCCACAACAGCCGATCGCGGATCGTCTTTGTAGTCTACAGAAACTAAGGGACGTTCTTCGTAACCGAGAATGTCTTTGAGTTCTCCTTCTGCCGCAGTTTTGAGCAAACCGTTAATTTCTTCTACTGTGGTGGGACGCACGACTTCAAACACGCAATCGGTGAGGGAGGCATTTAATAACGGTACTCGCACTGCCAAGCCGTTGAGCTTACCTTGCAGTTCGGGATAAATTAACCCGATTGCTGTAGCGGAACCCGTTGTCGTTGGAATTAAAGATAAACCCGTCGCTCGCGCCCGTCGCAAGTCTTTATGCGGCGCGTCTACGATTGTCTGCGTGTTGGTGTGGTCGTGGACTGTGGTAATGACTCCATGTCGAATTCCCAATCCTTCATGGATGACTTTTACGACTGGAGCCAGACAGTTTGTGGTACAAGAAGCCGCTGTGAGTAAGTGGTGCTTGTCATGTTCGTAGAGGCGATCGTTGACTCCCATAACGATGTTTAATGCCTCTTCCTTAACGGGTGCAGCCACGATGACTTTTTGCACTCCCCGCTTAAAATAGGGTTCGAGTAAAGTTGGGGTGCGGAATTTACCAGAACACTCCAATACGAGATCGACTCCCAACTCATCCCACGGAACTTCCCCTGGTGTGGGTGACTCGCTGAAACTCAAATACTTGCCGTCAATGGAAATGCGATCGCCCTCCGCTGCTACTTCTGGTGTCCAACGACCGTGAACCGAATCAAATTTAAGTAAATGGGCAGCAGCGACTGCACCACCTTTAATTTCGTTGATATGTACGAAATCTAGTTCCGACCATGCCCAAGCAGCCCTTAGTGCTAATCGCCCGATCCTACCAAAGCCGTTGATACCAACTCGAATTCCCATGACTTTACCTGGTTGTACTTAAAATTTTGCTTGTCTGCGTAATAACTGCCCAATTGTCAAACCAATTTGGGATTTGCCTTCAAAGACAGTTCCCACTTTGCCTCGATTGAAGTAGATATAAGTCAGGCGATAGCCTTCCGCAGGTAAGGGGATGTAACCTACGGAGCTAACTAAAGTTGGCGCACGCTGAATATAGAAATCGACAAATCGCCGCACGGCAGGTTTGAGCTGAACCGATCTGGCATTGACGTAGATAAATAATGGTCGAGACAGAGGCTCGTACTGTGCCTTTTCTACTGCCTGTCGCGATGGTAAAACTGCACCCCTACCGCTATCTACTGCCAGAGCCTTCAGCTTGTCCTGGTTTGCCTCGTAATAAGCAAAGCCAAAATACCCCAACGCATTCAGGTCTTTGCTAACTCCCTCTACCAACTCATCATCATCTTCGCTTGCCGTGTAGTCCTGGCGGCTAGCCCTGGCTTTACCGACTACTGCTTCAGTAAAATAATCAAACGTACCAGAATCTTTTCCAGCACCGTATAACTTTAACGGGCGATCGCTCCACGCAGACCTGATTTGCTGCCAATTCGTAATTTTTCCCTCTGCCGCTGGCTCCCACATCTTTTTCAATTCGGCTACAGTAATATTTTTAGCCCAGGTATTTTGCGGATTAACGGCGATCGTCAGCGCGTCGTAGGCTACAGGTAGTTCGATATATCTAATTTTGTTGTTGTTGCAAGCTTCCATCTCGTCAGTGCGGATTGGTCTGGAAGCATCGCTAATGTCTGTTTCTCCGGCACAAAACTTTTTAAACCCAGCACTCGTACCAGAAAAATTCACGAGCAACTGTGCGTTCTTGCCCGTTGCCGTCGATTTAAACTCCTCGGCTATTGCTTTGGTGATGGGGTAAACCGTGCTAGAACCATCCGTCTTAACTGTAGCTGTGGGTTCTGAATTATTCGCTTGAGCGAACCTTAACGGTTGCTTGGTTGGACTAACTGCGTTTGGCATTGCCATAGCAGTTGCGATCGCAACACCACATCCCGCCAGAAAAATAGAAATACTGGCTATCGTTTTCATATGCCTCACCCCTACACTTGAAATCAATTTGCGATAGGGGAGTTTACCTTTCTATCATTTCAAAAAAAATTGATTTGTCAAGAGGGGATGTTTGGTTCAGGATGAGGGCGTATCCTCGCAGGGACGGGCAGGGAGCAATTGACTGAAGCGGCGATATTCTGATAAATATTGTTCTAGTGCAACGAACTGTGATAAATTCAAGCTGTAGTAAATCCAGCGTCCTTCCTGACGCGATCGCACTAAATTAGCTTCCTTTAGGGTTTTGAGGTGAAAAGATAGCTTAGATTGAGCAATTCCCAGTTCCTCCGACAATTCGCACACGCAAAGCTCTGAGGAGCGTAAAAGTTCTAGTATCCGAATGCGTAACGGCTCAGACAAGGCATGAAAACCAGATGCGATCGCGTCGGAGGTGACTGAGAAAGAAACTTGCATCAAATTTTATTGAAATTTACGTCTGACTATATGCTATTCTTTTTCGCGCAACACAGCTAGCATTTGTTGCCTGACGGCTCTTGCCCACAAGTCAAAGTTAAAATCTTCTCCATTGGCGATCGCTGAGTTTGCTGGATGATTGCGGTCTTTCTGGTTGTACTTGGCTTCGACTTTTGTTTCTTTCATGATGGCAAACAAAATGATAGTTTAATAAGTAATTTTACTCACACATAAATTACTGTAAAAAAGCTTTACTCAAATGTAATTTATGCATTAGCATTGGTAAGAATAAG
The DNA here is from genome assembly GCF_051657925.1 of Chroococcidiopsis sp. Lineage (NCBI taxonomy): Bacteria > Bacillati > Cyanobacteriota > Cyanophyceae > Chroococcidiopsidales > Chroococcidiopsidaceae > Chroococcidiopsis > Chroococcidiopsis sp. The sequence continues at coordinate 33,937 of NZ_JBOFLP010000250.1, read as the reverse complement.
CTATCAATCGCTTTGGGAAAAAACTTCTCTCCCTTGGATGAGATCGCTACTAGTATTATCAAATACAAAGTTATTGAGATCGACTGTTAACTCTCAAATTCCACTTTTAAGAAATTGCCTTTGCTCAATGAATGTAAAAAAACTATAAAAACAAATTAAAAGTGTAGCCGACCGCGATCGCAATCATTGGTATTTTATTCAAAATCAGCAAAAATAAAAATTATCAAAAATAAAAATTAATTATTTTGCGGAATATAAACTTATTTTGTCATCAACCCATACAGCTTTGAGCCTCATGGTTATAATTGTTGTTGCCATAAATTTAATTTTATCTGTGCTGCTTTGCTATGTAGCGCAACGAATTTGGCAAATTCGACGCAAATTAGCACGGACGGCTGATACACTAATTGCGATCGAGCGTTGCACTCGTACCGTACTGCGCGACGCACCAGAAATAATTTATTGCGGACAAGACAGTATTTATCGCTTGAGACAGAGTGGCGAACCACTGCAAATACAACTACAACAACTCAGACAATTGATGTCACTCTCGGCGATCGGATGGCAAACTTGGGCTAGAGTTCGGAATTCGGAATATCCTTTTGGAGCAGCAAGCTACAAAATTCGGAAGTCATGAATGCCTATTTATTGAACTTACTCATTAAGTCAAAGTAAGAACTTCATCGCACAGCATATCACTCTAGCAGTGGCAAGAAAACCCAACAAACGACTGTTATGGTCGAGCGCCCGATTCCCAAGCCGCTTGAAAGAAATCTCGCTCGCACAACATGGCATAGCGATAAGTTTTTTGTACGGTATCGGAGTTGCTAGTGTAGCGATCGCTCAATTTTTCGAGTTGTTGTGCTAGCTGCTGGAATTCTGGGCTGTTGTAGGTACGAATCCAATCGCTGTACTGATGTGTGAGAATACTCTTAGTTGCCAACTTCTGTCCCAAATAAGCATAAAGTCTCATACAAGGTGACATTGCAGCAGCGGTTAAACCCACATCTTGACTCCAAGCAGTAGCCGACAAAAAATCGATATAGCGACGAGTGGCTGTACCTGGTTCGACAGAATTAATATTGACTCCCCATGTGGCTGCATACCCTGCATGAAGCTGAAGTTCTTGCAGTACGCCCCCAGCTAAGCCGTGAAACAAATTAAATCCTTCCCAATCAGGTGCTTTAGCAGCGGCAATACTGTAGGCACGGGCAAAGGCTTCAAGGAAAAATGCATCTTGTCCGACATAGTAAGCAAACTTTTCTCGCTCCAAGGTTCCATCGGCTATACCCTGGACAAATGGATGATTTAGACAAGCTTGAGCTAAATCTTGATTAGTTTGCCACAATTCGCTGGATAGAGACATATGGGGAAGTTGTAAGTCGTAAGTCAGCGGTGATGGTAGTTGGTAGTTGGTAGTTGGTAATTGGTAATTGGTAATTGGTAGTTGGTTTTCCCCTGCTCCTCAGCTCCCTCTGCTCCCTGCTCGTGCGCTCCCTCCTAGTTAGGTTACAACAAAAACCTTAATAAAACTGAAGTTACGCCACCGAGGAAGTTAAAGAAATTGGGTTTGCTCTTGGGTGTTTCTGTTTGCGGTGCTTGCAGTTGGTTTACAAAGGCTTGGGCGGTGTCATAGCCTTCATTATTTCTCTGCCGTAAAAATAACCATTTGGCGCGTTGAGCATCCTGCATCGCTCCCGATCGGTCTAGCAGTTGGTAGCGGGCAATACCTCGCGCCATGTAAGCTGGGGCGTATTTGTCGTTTAAGCTAAGAGCTTGATTGAAATAGCCAATTGCGCCTTTGGGGTCGCCTTTTTGTCCTTGAGCAATGCCCCAACGATAAAATTCTTCAGGCTTTGCTGCTTGGGTAGGAATGGCGATCGCCCCCTGCAAACTAGTACCGCTAAGATTAGCTGTCTTCAAGTCTACATTAGCTAAATAGGCATCACGCAGATCGGCTCCACTCAAATCTGTTTGCTCCAACTTAGCACCACTCAGATTTGCCCCAAACAGAGAAGCACCACTGAGGTTTGCACCGCTTAAGTCAGCCTTGCTCAAATTCGCCCGACTCAAATTAGCACCACTTAAATTCGCCCCCCGCAGATTCGCCTGACTTAAATTAGCTAAGACCAGACCCTCACCACTAAGATCGCATCCTTCGCACTGTTTTGTTGCCAGAAGTTGTCTAGTATGTTCCAGATCTCCCGCACGAGCTGGAGGTGCGAAGTGCAAAGCAGTCAAAACAGTAGTGATGACGATGAGTTGAGTTTTCATAGGTGAGGATAGAGTCAATTGCTAGGCGATCGCAGATGGACAATACATCTTAACCCAGAATTTTTCGAGAGTCGGGAGTCAGTTGTCAGTGAAGAAAGGGTGTGGGGTGTGGGGTGTGGGGTGTGGGGAGAATTCCGAATTCAGAATTCGGAATTAATGCGTGAATTTTGAGTTGCTTCCTCTGCCCCTCTGTCCCTCTGCTCCTGAAGCTCTCTTTTCCCTACTCCCTACTCCCTACTCCCTGCTCCCTGATAACTGTTACCCGTCAACCAACAACTAACCCTTTTTCAAAGTTTTCAAACTCAACGTATAACAACCCAGTCTACCTGGAATGCGCTGCCATCGTCCTTGGGTAGCTCCTCCCCAGAGGGTTTTACCAATTCGGTCTTTAGCTTTGACTAAGGCGCGTCCGTCAATGTCATCGCCATATAGCACTTTGGCAACTTTCTCAGTGGTAATCACTTCACCAGGATGCTCGTTCACCACCACTTCTACAGCCGCAGTCAGACTGAGATGATTGTAGCGAGGGAGCATATCATCGCTTTTACCACGCCGCGACGGTCGCCGACGAGAACTTACGGGTAAGCGGGAGGTGTTAGCCGTGGCAGATTCGGAATCTGCTGTAGGTTCCACTAGGCTCAACTTGTAGGTATAGCAAGCTGGTTGATCTGGGACTTTTTCCCAAATCCCTTTATCCGTACCTTGTCCGAGGGTATCATAGATCCTGGGTTTTTCTGCTTTGACCGCTTCTGCATCCATGTCTCCATACAATGACCAGATGATATACTCCACAGTTAAAATCTTGCCCTGGTTTTCCCGCAATAGCTTTTCCACTGCTTGAATTTTCGTCAGATTCTGATATTCTGCTTTCATCGGAGTTTTAATAGCCGAGGGAGATCTGGCAGTATCCTCGCTCGTCTCTCCTACCTCCAGAGGTGTTTCGGCAACTTCTGCTTGGAGCTGTGATTGGGCAGGTTCAGCTTCTGTTTGGGGCTGTGGTTGGGCAAGTTCAGCTTCTGTTTGGAGCTGTGGTTGGGTAAGTTCAGCTTCTGCTTGGGGCTGTGGTTGGGCAAGTTCAGCTTCTGTTTGGAGCTGTGGTTGGGCAAGTTCAGCTTCTGCTTGGGGCTGTGGTTGGGTAAGGTCGGATAGAGGCTGAGAGAATGATTCGGGTTCGGGTGCAGTTATACCAGATAGGGTTTGCCGTGGCTGTTCTTCAAAAGCAGTCGTTGGCAGCTCAAATGCATGTTGCATTGGAGGTAAGCTCACTTGGTCTGCGAGGAGAGCATTAACGTGAGTTATTTGTTCTCTAGCATGGGCTGCTTGGCGTTGGTTCGCTTCTAGTTGAGCATGACATTGCGATCGCATATCGACTAGGCTTTGTACAAACTGTTGATTTTCTACCAACTGTGCTACTAGTAACCCATTGACATGCGACAATTGCTCTTTGAAGCGAGCTACCTGTTTCTCAGACTCTACGAGCTGGGTGTGGTAAAGCTCTTTCAGAGCAATTAAGTTTTCGATTAAGTGTTGAAGTTGTCTATGAAGAGGCATTTTTTTCGGTATTAAACTCCTTTCTAGTTAGCATATTGGATACACCATAGCTAGGTTTTGTTTGTCATGCCATCCAAAAAGGTTTTTGTTCGAGAGTACACAGTCCGCGCCCACGAACGTACAATCCATACTCGGTTATATAAATTCATCTGCCAGCAATGCAGTCAACCCACGGAACGGGAGAGTTATGGTCCTAGACCTCTGTATTGTGAAACTTGCCGTCCTCCCATGTCTCGTATGGTGGAAGACCCGAAATACAAAAAGAAAAAACCTAGACCCGTACTGGTTAAGCAGGCAAAAAAAGCTCGGTCTAGGTAGTCATTTGTCATTCGTCATTTGTCATTTGTCATTTGTACTGATAGAGAACTGGTGCTACTAGACGATCGAGAAATCCTGGTGGTATCAGCGATCGTCCGCAGATAGGAGACAGAAGGTAAGAGTAAAAGATCTTAGTAATTTATAACTAACTTCTCTCACCTCTCACCTCTCACCTCTCACCTCTCATGACCAATGACTAATGACTAATTATGATTCGACTTTTACTCCACGCCAGAAGGCAATGTAACCCTCAATATTTTTTGCCTTCTCTTTGGCTGTGGGATAGTACCAAGCAGCATCTTTGTTGACTTGTCCATCAACGACAACATTGTAGTAGCTAGCAGTTCCTTTCCAAGGGCAAGTTGTATGAGTGGAAGATTCTTGAAAATACTGCTTGTCGATCGCATCGGGAGGGAAGTAGTGGTTGCCCTCAACGATCTCTGTTGTGGAGCTTTCAGCTAATACAGCTCCATTCCAAGTTGCTTTTGCCATATATTTTTCGTCAATTCATAAACTCTCCAGATACATTATTACCCTCTTGAGAGTGAGTCGTGAGTGGTGAGTCGTGAGTGGTGAGTCGTGAGTCGTGAAAATCCAAATGACAAATGATAAACGACAAATAACTACTCATTCCTCTTCGTCATCAAAGTAGAAAGGAGGTGATTTGAGACGATTTTCTTCTGGGATGACTGTATCTTTGTCGAAGTCACTATCTGAACTTTTGTTGAAGTATGTGGGTAAGGGTTGCCTTGATTCTGCTGGAAGGCGATCGCGACTATGGCGATTAGGGGTGCTACGGGTGAAATTTTTCCAGGCTGCTTTTACACCTGTGAAGACGCTGCGAGTATTCACCTCAACGCTTCTTGCTTGTTCCTTGGCTCGATCTAAACTGCGATCGACTTGTTTTGCAATTTGTGCCGCACTTTTTACCCCATCGCTCACATCATCGGTCAAATCGCTAATTTCTAACCCTGTCAAGCGAATTGCTTCTAAAGTTGGAGGCAAATCTCGTTTGAGCGTATCGAAGAGTTTTTCGGCGCTGCGGGCTGCCCGTGCTAATTCATGAAAAGCTGGCACGGCTGCCACTAAAACTGCTGTGAGGCTAATAGCAACTAGCAGTAGTGACAGTCCGAGCCAAAACAGTGGATCGATCGCAGTGGCACTACGGGCGATCTGTATAAGCAGTACGGGAATCGGAAGTAATCTCATTATTTTGCCGTTTGATGGCTTGACGCTCTTGCTGACTGGCTTCAACCCCAGCCGCGATCGCCTCTCGCAATCGTTCTAATGTATCATCCCAACTACGTAATGCCGATCCTGAAAGACGGTCTGCCTGGAGTTGCACGCTAGTCGATAAATCTTCTGCTAGTTCTGGGATAGCATTAGCAGATTTTTTCAACAACTGTCGCGCTTCTCGTCCGCTACGTGGGGCGATTAACATTCCAGTTAAAGTGCCGACGGCAGCACCTAATAAAAAACCGCCGATAAAGACTCCTGAACGGTTGTTAGGCATATATGAGGGTTTTCTCTCTACACTCATTGTAAGGTCAGTTGTCAGTTGTCAGTTGTCAGTTATCAGTTATCAGTGAAGAAAGGGTGTGGGGTGTGGGGTGTGGGGAGAATTCAGAATTCAGAATTCGGAATTAATGCGTGAATTTTGAGTTGCTTCCTCTGCTCCTCTGCATCTGAAGCCCCTCTGCCCCTCTGCACCTGAAGCTCTCTTTTCCCTACTCCTTGCTCCTCATCTCGTATATCGATGCTTGACTCCTACGGGGAAGTATTCTGGATCTCCCGTGGGGGCGAGGGAGATTTGGGGGATTTGATATTCAGGGGGAACGTAATTGGCAAATTCGCTGTTGAGTCGGAGCAATTGCGTGTGAATTGAGGTGGCGATCGCATTTCTTTTTGCTTCATTTCCCTCTACTCCTGGTGCTAACTCTACCACTATAGAGAAGAAACGGTTTCGATCGGCATCTTCCTTCACTTCCATGACGAATTTACCTGTCACCCATTCTTGAATCTGCGATTGTTCTAAGCCAACGATGACATTTTCGGGATAGATATTTGCGCCAAAGTAAGAAATAGTAAAATTAGCACGCCCAAACACGTAGACGAAAGGTAGAGCATGGATGCCTCTCGTTCCTTGTTGCTGTAAAGTGACGATCGGGTCGAATCCGTGCGATCGCAAAAATTCCAGCATGGCATCGTAAGCAATGATTCCACCTGTATCGGCAATATGATATCGCACGAGGGGAATGCCATTATCGCCCGAAAATAGCAGCGTGCCGTCCTGCACTTCAAAATAGCGGCTGAGCGGATCGTATTGTACTAAGGTGGGTAAGCGCGATTCCCCAAATAAGCTACGGGCTACTTCTGGATGAGCTGCTAAAAATCGGCGGATGCAGATACTCAAAGGTGTTTCATTTCCTAACACGCCAGCATCAGCCGTGCCGTAGAGTGAAGCAGAATCATAGTAGGGATTGTTTGCTCCCACTCGCTCCCCTACTAAACTCCGCCACTCTTCGCTGAAGACTTCTCCTGCTAGAACCAATTTGATTTGGTAGCGCTGCCACTCTATGCCGTTAGCTTTGCCAGTATCAATGACATCTTTGAGAAAGGGCGGATATCCCAGCAATACTACTTGCTCAAATAAACTACCCAGTTCTTGCACGACACGGCAGATTTCTGTTTTGTTATTCCCTGGAGTTACAACAGTGATGGGATAACCCTTACTTGCCAAGTGGCGACAGCAATCAGTTGTAAACATCCCACCTACCCAAGTTCCCAACGTAAAACAGACAACTGCTAGAGTGGGGCGGGTGTCAGCAGAAAAGCTATCGTGAAATATTTGTTCAAAGCGGGTGGCAATTTGCAGTTCGTCGGTTAGGTAGCGCAACCAATATGTTGGTTTCCCCGTAGAACCCGATGATGCTGCTACCATATCGCATCTTTCTAGTTGTCCGTGCCGACAAAAATTTGGTAGGGAATGACAACGTAGGTAGTTGTCTTTTGTCAGTAGCGGCAGTTGTTGAAAGTCTGCCAAAGTTTGAATTGCTGTTGGTTCAATTCCCCGTGCCGTCAAAAAAGTTTTGTATGCTGGTACAGTTGCAGCCACATCGCGAAATAACTCTAAGGCAGCAGCTTGAGGAGAAACTTGTTGATGCTTGCTTAGTTTCGTTGCTAGAGGTGTAGTGAAAAACTCTTGCAAGGCTGTTAATACGCGATCGCTTTGTTCTTGCTGCATTACCTGTGATTGTTTTCGATCAACCGGATTGGAACGATCTTATCAAGACTATTGCATCAAAGTCGATTTACCTAAACCACTTTGTTGTTTCATTCTTCTTGCTTTTTTGCTGTTTGCTTTTCTCGGCGATCGTGTTGTTACTCACTAAAATCTCTACAATGTTAAGTAAGGTAAAGCTGTTGTTTAGAGATTGAGAGTTAGGAAAACAATAATGATATTCGGATTTGGTAAAAAAATCGCTATGCCTTCTCCCCAGGAGGCTTTACCAGGACGGTCGCAAGCAATGCCCGTACCTCAGACTCACTACACAAATGGAAATCCTCTCAAGCCGCCATATCCTGCCGGTATGGAGACAGCAATGTTTGGTATGGGCTGTTTCTGGGGTGCAGAACGCAAGTTTTGGCAGTTAGATGGCGTTTTTATCACTGCTGTTGGCTACGCGGCTGGCTATACCCCCAACCCCACTTACAAAGAAGTTTGTTCGGGGATGACGGGTCACAATGAAGTTGTGTTTGTCGTCTACGATCCCAAAGTCATTAGTTACGAACAATTGCTGAAAGTTTTCTGGGAAAACCACGACCCAACTCAGGGTATGCGACAAGGAAACGATGTCGGAACCCAATACCGTTCGGGAATTTACGTCTACTCTGACGAACAGAAAAAATTAGCGATAGCAGCGCAAGATGCCTATCAGCAAGCCTTGGCTCAGGCAGGATACGGCAAGATAACCACTGAAATTATTGATGCTCCCGAATTTTATTGGGCAGAGGAATATCATCAGCAATATCTGGAAAAGAATCCTGGCGGGTATTGTGGTTTAGGGGGTACGAACGTTGCTTGTCCAGTGGGATTGATAGCAGGTTAGTACAACATAGGGAGCGTTAGTAGCGCTCCCTAGTATATAAAATATTTATAACTAAAAATAAAGTTAATAATGACTCAACTCATTTTATTTTTCTTGACGCGATCGCAACAAATATCTTTAAAGTTTCACTGCAATAACACATAAAGTTTTTCTTAAATTTTCCTGACGCGGCTCTCTACCTCCTATGTCTTTGTTCGTAAAGCTTTTTACCATCAAGCAATCTATCGCGAGTTAGATGAGAATTTTTTTTCTTCTCATTTGAATTGCAATAGTAAAAGCTTTGCATTGTCTGAATTAAAGATAAATTCAGACAGACCTTGCTGCACGAATAACTATTTCAAATCTAACTAAAGAGCTATTTTATATTTACTGAAAACACATCTATCTTTGGATGATTAACAAAAATTAACAAACTCGTATATGATAAGGGAGGTTTGCTTAAAATGCTCTCAAGTTTGGCTTGTCTACTTCTACGTTTGCTAAGGATTCTACTCTGACATGGTTGCATCGATTCCGAACCCTTTACAACAAAGTGCTTTAAACCAAAGTGAAACGCGATTGAATATCGGTTATTCATATACATATAAGGGGATTGTAATTGCCTTAACGATTATCGTGACGTGGATAGCTAGTTTATGCTTTCTCCTCTCAAGTCAATTAGAAAAACTGGGAATCTGGGGAATTCTATTAGCAATAGTTTGGCAAACATTTTTGTATACAGGCTTATTTATTACAGCCCATGATGCCATGCATGGACTAGTCGCTCCAAATCATCTCCAAATAAATCGCTGGTTTGGTAGAGTAGCTGTAAATTTATATGCTTTATTTCCTTACAATCGATTGCTGCAAAAACACTGGGCACATCACCGACATCCAGCCAGCCAACTCGATCCCGATTTTCACAACGGCAAGCAGAAAAACTTTTTTGGCTGGTACTTGTATTTTATTGGAAACTATTGGAGTTGGCGACAAATCATTGGATTAACCATCCTTTTTCAGGGCGCAAATGTATTATTAAATATATCTAGAACCCACCTCATTTTATTTTGGGCGTTACCAGCAATTCTCAGTTCGGTACAGTTGTTTTACTTTGGTACGTTCTTAACTCACAGAGAACCAAGAGCAGGCTACGAAAATATTCATCGCGCCCAATCAACTCATATAGTGTCTTTCTGGTCGTTTCTTGCTTGCTACCACTTTGGATATCACGAAGAACATCACGAATATCCCCAAGTTCCTTGGTGGAAATTACCAGAAGTCTATAGGATGAAAAGAGAAGAATCAGTTATCAGTGACCAGTGACCAGTTATCAATGGAGAAAGGGAGTAGGAAGCAGGGAGCAGAGGGAGCAGAGGAGAATAATGACCAATGACCAATGACTAATGACCAATGACAAACGTAGCAATGACAATTGCTGGATCGGATAGCGGCGGCGGAGCTGGAATTCAAGCAGATCTAAAAACTTTTGCCTTTCATTGCGTACACGGTACGAGTGCGATTACTTGCATCACGGCTCAAAATACTTTGGGTGTTACGCGAGTTGATGCTCTACCAGCCGCCGCTGTTGTCGCTCAAATTCTAGCGGTGGTTGAGGATATCGGGGTTCAAGGTGTAAAAACTGGGATGTTGCTCAACCAGGAAATTATTACGGCTGTAGCCCAACAAGTTGAGAGCTTGAGTTTAGATAAATTGGTGGTCGATCCCGTGATGGTGTCGCGCACGGGAGCGCAGTTAATTGACGATGCAGCAGTAATAAGCTTGCGATCGCAACTCATCCCTCTAGCAACTATAGTCACCCCTAATCGCTACGAAGCGCAAATTTTGAGTGGGAAAGAAATTCATAGCTTAGATGACATGAAAACTGCGGCTGAGGACATTTTTCGCCGGACGGGAGCAAAGGCTGTGTTAGTCAAGGGTGGAGGAATGTTAGGAGAGGCGCGCGGCGTTGATGTTTGGTTTGATGGCGATCGCTTGGAGATAATAACGACAACCCAAGTCGATACAAAGAACACTCACGGTACGGGTTGTACCCTAGCCGCCGCGATCGCAGCCAATCTCGCTTTGGGGAAAGAGCCATTGATAGCTGTACGACAAGCAAAAGAATACGTTACCACAGCCTTGAAACACGCCCTCAACATTGGCAAAGGACAAGGACCTGTCGGGCATTTCTTTCCCCTAAAGGAGAGTCGGTAAGTCGGTAAGTCGGAACTAACTGCTCGTGCGCTCCCTACTCCCTGATAACTGAAAAATATTACAAATTAGCTGTGAAAGTAGCAAAATCTGGCTAGACTGGTGGCGAATATTTCTTTTGACGGCGCTACCCATGCGATCTAGCTCCAGCTCTGCTCATCATCATCCAACAAATTCTCATAACTATATGCCCTCTGTGCCACTTTCGGTCTATCGGGAATTGGCATTGGAGTTGCAAGCTACCCAGGAGACAATTGACGCTCTCAAGTCGCAAAATCAGCAGCTAGCCAGACAAAATCAACACCTCCGCCAAGAAATTGAAAAAGTCGTACAGCACGTTTCCTATTTACAACAAGTGGTTGATACGACTGTGGCGAACCAAATAGAAAACGATCGCCCCGAACGAGAGTATCAGGTTAAACCAAAACGCCCGCCGTCTGGTCGTGCCGGACACCAAGGCGGTGTGACAATGAAAACTGGCGGCGGACATGCTTCAGAATTTGTAGCAGTTGAAGAAGTGGAAGCGGATAATCACCATCACCGTTCCCAATCGGACGCTGCTCGAATGAATGGCTGGGGATTGGCGATCGCAGTTTCAATCGTAGTCGTGACAGCATTTAGTACTGGATTTCTCCTGGTTCGCCCTCTAACATCCAATCGTTGAGCGATCGCACTGACTGCCTTCTTCTAAAAAATGTATTAATTAATACGATACTTCATACTAGAGGATGATACTACAAATAAGTTCCAGCTATTGCATTTGGGATCGATCGAGTGTAGAAAAACAGGATGGAGGCAATCTACGCAGCAATTCAAACAGTGCGATCGCACTCAAACTAAGAGATAATTTTCCTTTGGTGAATCACAGCAGTAAAACACACCAATATAAAACGATAAACAAACGGGAGTGAGAAAATTGAAAAAGGTAGAAGCAATTATCCGACCCTTTAAACTCGATGAAGTGAAAATTGCCCTCGTTAACGCTGGTATTGTGGGCATGACGGTTTCAGAAGTCCGAGGCTTTGGACGACAAAAAGGACAAACAGAACGCTATCGCGGTTCCGAGTATACGGTAGAGTTTCTGCAAAAACTCAAAGTAGAGATCGTCATCGAAGACGCACAGGTAGACATGGTAGTAGACAAAATCATCGCCGCCGCCCGTACTGGAGAGATTGGCGATGGCAAGATCTTTATCAGCCCTGTAGAAGAAGTTGTCCGCATTCGGACAGGTGAAAAGAATCTGGAGGCAGTTTAGGCAGTTATCAGTGACTAGTGGCTAGTGGCTAGAAAAGAGTCTAGCTGCTAGTCACTATCCACGCACCACTTCTTGCAAATGGGGAATCAGGGCTTGAAAGGCTCGTCCGCGATGGCTGATTTCGTGTTTCAGTTGGGGTGGCATTTCGGCAAATGTCATTTGCCGATCGGGAACGTAGAAAATCGGATCGTAGCCAAAGCCTCCTATGCCCCGTGGTGCAGTCAAGATTTCACCGCGACAAATGCCTTCGGCTTGCAGGACGATCGCGCCATCGGGACGGGCGATCGCGATCGCGCAGACAAATTGTGCCTGTCTATTTGTCGCGTCTCCTAGTTCCTGTAAAACCCGTTCGATCCTCTCTGCATCGGTTTTAGCATAGCGGGCAGAGTAGATCCCAGGAGCGCCACCCAAAGCATCGACTTGTAAACCAGAATCGTCAGCGATCGCCCATTTTCCAGTTGCTTTTGCTACCTGAGAAGCTTTTAAGCAAGCGTTGGCGACAAAAGTATCGCCCGTTTCTTCAACTTCCAATTCTGGCGGTTTGAGGGTCAATTCCCAGTCTAAATCGGTCAGGTAAGCTTGCATTTCTTTTAACTTACCTGGATTACCAGTTGCAACTACTAGGGATTTTAAATTTTGGATTTTGGATTTTAGATTCATTTACTTTTATCCGTCTATAGCCTACGGCGAGCTATGTATTGACCGTGGACGTTGACGCAATAAGGCATTAGGTAGGTCAGCACTCCAGACATCCAGCGTTCTCGATCCATTTCTCCACGCAGCAATGCTCCACCATGATTAATCGTAAACAAGATCGTGCCTACAAATAGAGCAGTCTTCAAACCCGTAAAGACAAATTTCCGATCGAACAAACTGCGGAGGTATCCTGCGATCGCTTTCATGGAGAAGTGACGAATAACTAGTGAGGGAATTTTAAATTGAAGGGTGAAGAGTGAAGAGTGGCGAATGCAACCATTTTGGATTGGTAATTGGTAATTTCTCCCTCTGCTCTCCTACTCCCCTGCTCCCTCTGCTCCCCTGCTCTCTTCCCCAACTCCCGACTCCCGACTCCCGACTCCCTATCCTTCCGCCCAATCTTTCGCCCAATTGAGGGTTTGATGCACCTGTTCAATTGTCGGTGCTTCGCAGTATAGGCGCAAGACAGGTTCAGTGCCGCTAAAGCGAATCATCAGCCAGCTATCATCATCCAAGCGGAATTTGTAGCCGTCAATGGTTTGACAATTGACTACGGCTTTTCCAGCAATTTCTTTGAGGGGCTGAGTTTGCAACTGCTCCAAGAGACGCGATCGCACTTCCATACTTGCTAAGGGTAGATCGATGCGATCGTAGGCAGAGTGAAAGTTCGTTTTTGACTGGAGTTGCTGGTAGAGGGCGCTTAAATCTAGTCCAGATTGCGTAACTGCCTCTAGCACATATAAAGCAGAAAGTAAAGCATCTCGTTCGGGAATATGCGTTCCATAACCGATCCCGCCTGACTCTTCCCCCCCAAGTAAAACTTGAGTTTCCAACATGCGATCGGCAATATATTTGTATCCCACCGGAGTCTCGGAGACTGGGATCTGGTGTAAAGCTGCAACGCGGGGCATTAAGTCAGAACCACTGACAGTTTTGACGAGTTCGCCTTTCATTCCCCGATTTACTGCCAAGTGTTCGATCAAAATGGGAATCAAGACTTGGGAACTGAGAAAATTGCCTTGTCCGTCTACAGCCGCAATCCGATCGCTATCGCCATCAAATACTAAACCTACAGCTAAGTTGCCTTTTTCGGCACTATGGGTACGGATGGTTTCAAATAAACGAGAAAGGTATTTTGGCAATGGTTCTGGCGCACCGCCACCAAATAACGGATCGCGATCGCTATTCAGTTCGTTGACTGGTACTTCTAATATCTGTGCTAGTCCCCCTGCGGCTGCACCGTGCATCACATCAGCAAAGACTGTTAGTTTACCTTGAGTGATATACGAGCGAATGCGATCGAGATCGACTTTTGCCCGTAGAGTCTCGCAGTAACTAGACCAAGGATTGAATGTTTCAATTTTCCCTGGTTTATCACTGGTAGGCAGTGGATAATCTAGCAAAGATTCAATATTCTTCGTCACCTCTGGCGGGACAGAACCGCCAAAAGCGCCTTTAACTTTCAATCCTGAATAGCTACCTGGGTTGTGACTAGCAGTAATGACTAAAGCACCCAGAGCATTATGCTGTTTTGCCGCTAGACTAAAAGCTGGAGTAGGAGCATAGGTTTCCGATAAAAGTACGTCAAACCCTACCGCTGTAACGGCTTGGGCTGTTGCACGGGCAAAATCCTCTGACATGAAGCGGCGATCGTAGCCCACAATAATCGTATTACTACCTGTAGTATTACCATACGTTCGTGCTAAAACTTGAGCGGCGATCGGTGCAACTAAGGCTAAGCGTTCAAACGTGAACTCATCGGCAATGATACCGCGCCAACCATCCGTACCAAACTTGATTTTATTGCCAATTCCTGGCATGGTATTTACCCCAGAACCCTAACGCTGGATCTTAACATCTCTGGTTTAATAAGCAATGAAGAAGTTCGCGCCTCTGGATTACGTTTGATGAATGTGAGGAACTTTTATGGAATCTATTTGCATATTCTGCGGTTCCAGTACGGGTAATCGTTCTATCTACCAAGAAGCTGCCCAAGCAATGGGTGAGGCGATCGCGCGTCGAGGATTAAGCTTGGTTTATGGTGGTGGTAATGTAGGTTTAATGGGTATGGTAGCCGATGCCGCTTTAGCTGCAGGTGGTGAGGTAATTGGGGTCATTCCCAAGTTTTTAGTTGATAAGGAAATTGCTCACAATGGACTGACGCAACTGCATGTCGTCGATTCCATGCACGATCGCAAAGCATTGATGACAGAATTAGCCGACGCATTTATTGCCTTACCTGGCGGATATGGCACGTTGGAAGAATTTTGCGAGATTCTCACCTGGGCGCAGTTAGGATTGCATCAAAAACCCCAAGGTTTATTAAATGTTGAAGGCTATTACGATCCGCTATTACAGTTATTCGATCGCGCCGTTACAGAAGATTTTTTAAAATCGGAATTACGTTCTTTGGTATTAGAATCGTCGTCATCTGAATATTTACTTGATTTGTTAGCTAACTATCAGCCAATAACCGTTGAAAAGTGGTTAAGGCAGGATACTGAGGCATAACCTTTCTATTCGGCGATACATATCTTAAACTATTGTCGAAGTTTGTTCGATATAAGTGTAGTAAGTAATTGAATATTGGGCGAATAAAGTTCGCAGCTATGCAAACTAATTCCGCGTGCGCGAACTGAAAGAAAATGAGATAACTTCAACCTACGGAGGCAGGTTTTGCCTGTGTAGCCGCGACTTTTAGTCGCCTAATATCTAAGTACGGGGGGAATAAAATTCGCGTCTACACAAACTAAGTCCGCGCAGGCGAACTCATGAAACATATGTTTTCTCTTATAGAAATTCAGACATCTCGTCTTAAACTCCGTCCATATACAGTGGAAGATCTAACTACGTTACATCGCATTTTTGTCGATCCTCAAGTCAGAAAATACTTGTGCGATGATAACATTATGCCGCGAGAGTGGGTTGCCACAGAAATTGAAAATAATACTAAGTGTTTTGAACAACACGGTTTTGGTCAGTGGAGCGTCTTTTTAAAAGAAAATTCAGAATTAATAGGTTTCTGTGGCTTCCGATTTTTCTATGACAATCCACCAGAATTACAACTACTCTATGGCTTTTCACCTCAATATTGGGGACGAGGACTAGCAACAGAAGCTGCAACAGCCATGATTCAATATGGATTTACCGAACATAAATTTCAGCAGATTATTACCAATACTGATGTTGAAAATATTGCTTCGGTGCGAGTCATGGAAAGAGTCGGTATGAGATTTGTCCAGCGCGTTAATAAAGAAGGATTAGACTTGCTGTATTATGCTATCTCTCGCGAAGAGTATCAATTCGATCGCTCTTTATATAGTCTGCATATAAAATCTGACTTTTCCCACCATAGCTAGGATTGCTTGTAATTGGCTACCCTCTGGAGTTAAACAATAATTTTGTTGCATAATTTTGATAAGGCTGGCTCAACAACAAAAGCGTTACTAAAGCCGAACAATTGCTTTGCTCAGTAATGCAGATTATTGAGCAAAGGATTGGCAAACAGTTCCAACTGCCCTTGACCTATTACTGAATAGGTTAGGAGATAGAACTATGACAACCACTGAGTCTTATTCTATCAAACAGGAGATTTTGGCATATTTACTGAAACAAGGACAAGCAACGGCACAGCAGTTGGCGAAAGCTTTATCGATTAGTCGGCAAGCAACACAGCAGCATCTGAAAAATTTGCAGAATGAGCAGCTGATTGAGTATCAACCGATGCCAGTTGGCATGGAGCGACCGCATCTTGTCTATGTAATTCCAAGGATAAATTTGTCCTCACCGAACATAACTGCGCGATCGCCAAAATTGCCAAGTCATGTCCCTTTGTTTGCGGTCATGAGTTAGAAATTTTTGCGGCGGTTTTGCCAGAGTGTATTATCGAGCGCACCCAATGGATGAATAGCGGCGATCTCTGCTGCGGCTACTCGATTCAAGCGAAATGATACATGTAAATTTATTCATCCTCAAAGCTTGTTAGGAATTGCGATTGGCATCGCCTGACGGCTACAAAGACGATCTTGCTTCCTTCCTGCTCGAAATCTTCTATATGCGCTAGCTGAGCGAGTTTGGCAGTCTTGGCTGTGGCAAAAGGTCCAAAGTAGTAGGTACAAAGGGGGCGATCGGTCACGATTTCTGCCCACCATTCCAAGTTTTGTTGCTCTAGTTGAGACATGAAATGCTCTCGAATTCAGATTATGCTTAACTCCAATCTGGTTTGATGTTTTGGCGTTGGTTTAGGTATCGGTCGATCGCCATTGCTGCAATACAACCATCTGAAGCTGCAACTACTGCTTGCTTAAACGGCGTATTGCGGATATCGCCGATCGCCCATACTCCTGGTATATTGGTCTGCATCATGTCATCTACCCGAACGCCACCATCCGGTTTCAGTTCGATTTGACCGCCTAAAAAATCTGTAATTGGTTTGGCTCCCTGTAGATAGATAAAGACACCATCAACTGGAGCGATTGAGACAGAATTCTGACCTTTGGGAAGTATTTCAACCGCCGTGACACCGATTTCCTCACCGTGGATCGCCAGCAGGCGGGTTTTGCTCCAAAGCTTAACCGACTGATAAGCCAGAAGATCCTCAATATGACCATTCGTTGTTGTTGGGTCTTTAGGATTTACCCAGTGGATTGTAGAAGCAAATTTAGTTAGCACGAGGGCTTCTTCAATTGCTTCAAAGCTACTACCGACCACAACCACCTCGCGATCGCGAAAGAAAGCCCCGTCACAGGTAGCGCAGTAGCTCACTCCCCGCCCGAGATACTCTGCTTCGCCAGGAATCGAAGCAACTCGACTCATTGCACCAGAAGCAAGTACGAGAGCGCGGCATCTGAACGTACCCTGTGGAGTGTACACTTTTTTCTGAAGATCGCTGAAATCGATCGCGAAAACCTGTGCTTGCCGATAGTCAGCTCCAAATTCAAGTGCCTGAGTGCGCATCACTTCCAATAACTCGTGCCCGCCTACTTGACCCCACACGCCTGGATAGTTAGCAATCTTGTGGGTAACAGCCAAGGCTCCAGCAGCCGAATTTTTGTCGAGAATGACTGTCTTCAATTCAGAGCGTGCCGTGTAGAGCGCACAACTACAACCTGCTGGTCCGCCACCAATAATGACGACATCATAATCAAAGTATTCCATAGTCCAGGTTTTCCT
This sequence comes from Chroococcidiopsis sp., assembly GCF_051657925.1. Taxonomy (NCBI): domain Bacteria; kingdom Bacillati; phylum Cyanobacteriota; class Cyanophyceae; order Chroococcidiopsidales; family Chroococcidiopsidaceae; genus Chroococcidiopsis; species Chroococcidiopsis sp. The sequence continues at coordinate 16,372 of NZ_JBOFLP010000250.1, read as the reverse complement.
GCCTTAGTCTACTAAAGTGCAGTTGCCCTCACACAAGTGCTAACAGTTGTGGGAGCCGATCTCGCCGTGCTCGGAATGAACTGATGATTCGCAGACGCGAAGGCGATCGCAAGGAATTTTATCCGACAGAATCGAGCCGCTCGCCGCACCTGTATGAATTTCTAACCGGGCATCTGGTACGGCTTCAAATAATAATCTTTGCCCTGGAAACACAACTCGCTCAAACCACCAGTGAGGAATATTGGTAATGCGGGCAATTTGAAGGCTGTTAGTAGCATTGGTATAGCAGCACAGAACGCTACTTTGGTTTGTTGCAGCGCAATCGAGTACTTGAATCATGATTATGGAAACCCTTGAAAACTCAGTTTACACCCGAAGAAATGCCACATTTGAGTGCTGAATGCTGATTTTACTGGGAGTTCGCTCTTTTATGCCAAATCTGCTGAAACCGTCAATGTTTCTGGTTTACAGCGTTTGATTGTCGCTGTAATTCCTGTAGCTCCTTCTTGTTCTAAATCTTCTACATAACCAGTCTCAGCAGCTTGAGCTTCTCTAGCAGTGAGGAAGGGACCGAAGTAATACGTACAGATTGGATTCTGGGTGTCAATTTCTAGCCACCATGCCCAGCCAAAGTTGTGGCAGAAGTCGATCGCACCCTCTTTAATGTTGTTCCGGATGGTATTCATATCTTTCCTGTAACTGACTGGATCGCAAGTTCATAGGTTCAGCAGCACCTTTTCTGCCTTACTCACTTCCACTTGCCCTGGCTGCTCTACTTCTATAGACTTCAGCACGCCATCTTCGATAATCGCGGCGTAACGCTGCGATCGCAGACCAAACCCTTTTCCTTGTAGGTCAAATACCTGACCAATTGCCTTGGTAAATTCAGCATCACCGTCAGCTAGCATCAGTACTTTGTCACCGACGTTGTGACCTTTACCCCAGGCATCCATGACAAATACATCGTTGACAGCGACACAAGCAATAGCGTCAACGCCTTTGGCTTTCATATCATCAGCAAGTTGCACGAAGCCAGGAAGATGCTGCTCCGAACAGGCTGGTGTAAATGCACCAGGAACGGCGAACAATACTACTTTTTTTCCTTTGAACAGCTCGTCAGTAGATATGGTTGTGGGTCCGTCAGAACCCATCCAAGATAGAGTAACTGATGGAATCCGCTCGCCAACTTGAATGCTCATCTACTTTTCCTCTGTAGCTAAACCTTTAGTGGGTTAGGAATAAAGCTTGCCAACCCTTCGATCGCGTTACTGTGAATCCGAATCTCAACAAAAACGCAATCCGCTTTTGTCTCGATTGCAAAACTCCTCTCCACACTACAAGCTGGTGCTTTGACTATCTTGCTCCTCTTGGCAATAACTCAGTGCCGAGCCAAAGACAAGATATACTGTTTCAAAGCTTTACCCAGCTAACTGCGTATAGCTCAGCGAATGCGTGCATCAGATAATTGTCAGAGCGTCTGTTATTCACTTAAACAACATATCTGTTGTTTAAGTTGTTGACTAGTTTAGCAACATACTTGTTGTTTAAGTCAAGTGAGCATGATGGTGATTTATTGTGCCGAATTGTCTAAAAATGCTCTTAAAACAACCTTGATTGCTTATTTACTCCTTTTATATCGGTTTTAATAAGTATTAGTGTTAAACGTTCTTTCTTGGCAAGGAAGCGCTAAAAATTGACCTACATGTGTTTGCAGCGCTCGTTACTAGCAGAAGTTAGTCGGATCTTCCACACTTTTTTCTAACAATTGATAGTGCTGTATATATGAAATTTATGTCATCTAACTGAAAGGCGATCGCTAATTTTAACCAACCAGAGCGGCTAAAGTTTTTAAATCAGGTACTTCTAGATCTGCACCAGAATCTTGCTTAACTCCGCGCCGATTTACCCACACCGCAGTCATACCCAAAGCTTTAGCGGGGACAATATCGTGATACACGCTAGCTGCAACGTGTAAGATTTTCTCTTTAGGCAAGCCGATTCTATCAAATGCTGTGTAGAAATTATTATGAGAGGGCTTATAACTTTTTAGCTGTTCTGCTGTAATAACATAATCAAAATCAACTTGTAAATGTTTCACTGTTTCAGCAAACAAAGCGTCATCCACGTTAGAAATTACAGCCAGTTTAAATTTCTGTTTTAAGACTTTTAACGCCTCTACACTATCAGAAAAGGGTTGCCAACTAGTTAAAGAAATGGCTAGCGCATCTACTTCTGTGGGATTTGGTGTAAAGTTGAAGCGATCGCCCATTTTTTCTACAACATTTCTCAGCACTTGCCGATATTTAATATACTCGCCCGCTTCTATCTCATTTTCGATTTCACCAAAAGCATCAAATATCTGTTCGTTGGTTAGTTGTATATTATGGTTAGAAAGAATGGGGGCGATCGCTGTTAAAACTCCAGTTTCCCAATCAATCATCGTACCGTAACAGTCAAAGGTTAAAGCTTCATAGTTGTTCAAATCGAGCATCATGTTGTCTCCTCATATCGAATCTTTGCATTATGTCAGAGCAAAACTGCATATGATTTTTATATTTTAAAAGTTTTTGATTTCTATTTTTTTAAATGTTTAATCAATTCTTCCCCATCGGCATTATGTTCCTTCGCAATTCGTTCGGCAATAGCTGTATTTCCAGAACAAATTGCTTCAATTAATAACCTATGTTGTTCGATAATTTCTTCGACATCGGGAATCAGAGTATTACAAGAGGCAATATACAAGCGAATTTGTTGTCCGACAATTTGATATTGTTGTAGCAATCTCTGATGTTCTGATAGCTGGACGATCGCTTGATGTAAGGCAAAGTCTGCATCTGCAACTTTACCACGGCGATCGCTTTTTGTTGCCTCGATCAGTTGTTTGAAACTACTATTTAAAATTTCCGCTTTATCGGCTGTCATTGCAGCAGCAGCTAATTTGGCGGCTAAACCTTCTAATGCACTGCGTAACGTATACAGTTCCCAAGCATCTTGAGAACTCAGTTCCAACACAGCACAACCTTTGTAGGGAATTTGTACCACCAAACCCTCGTAAGTCAGCTGTTGTAATGCAGAACGGATCGTTCCCCGACTGAGATTGAGTTGTTCTGATAGCGGAATTTCTAGCAGGCGCGAACCAGGCGGAAATCCACCACTGAGAATTTGTTCCCGAATCGCCTCAGCTGCTTGAATGTCCAAACTTTTCGCGACTATTGCTAGGTTCGAGTGTCTGCGTTCCACCACTTCGTACCTCTTAATACCTCAAAAGGTTAGCACTACGAAGAATGATAGATTGTAGATTGTAGATTGTCAACAATCTACAATTTCTAGTTATAGTTATGAAATCTTGCACCACGATATGTAAGGGCGCACAGACGTGCGCCCTTACAACGTACACCTACAACGTACACTTACTTGGGAATGCGATCGCCAATTTCTCCTGCCCAGGTTGCTAGTTCGTCTGTATTTCCTGGGATTTTAGCTGGAGATATCTCAGAATGGTGTTGCTGCTTATCGACCTCTATACGTAGCTGGGTAATTCTAGCTGATAAACTACTCAAAATTGCTTGTGTTTGTTTGCGTAAAGAGCTAATTTCTTTAGCAAGACGCTGAGTCATTTCTGCATTTTGCTCGTAGCTTGCTTGTAGTTCTGAAGATGGCTGGCGATCGCAATTTTCAGTTTGTGCGGTTGAGGCTGTTGCAATTATACATTGGAGTTTTTGACTGACCGATTCAACCTCTCCTTTCAGAGATTTTGTGACGCGCTTAGATTCTATCAAGCTATTTTTAACTTGTTCGTTAAGTTCTTCTAATTGTGCTATCCGATTTAAGAATTCAATGAATGGTAAACCATTAAACTGCCGCTCTAACTTTTGAACTTTTTCATTAGTTTGCGTCTGTTGAACTCGATCTTCGGCTTGAATATCTGAGTAGCTTGCTACCTGAATACTTAAATCTTGAATCTGCTGAGTCAACGTCTTAAGTTTATCCTGAAAGTTGTTGGGGGCTAGTGTATAGCTTTGAAAACTATTTGACAATTGTTCTTCTAATTGAGCAATCTGTTCTTGTAATTTTAGTTGTGATTCTAATATTTGACCCTGAGTGTATTGCCGTTCCGTCCTTTTAATGTTTGCTTCTACCCCGTTGAGAAGTTGCTGTAAATTTAAGTTTTGAGTTGCAAGCCTGTATGGTTTTAAAAAATCTTCTATGCTAACAAATCGCTGCTGAATTTGAGAAAATTCTATATAGAGTTTATCGATTTCGGATAATGTAGCTTGGATGTCAGCAAGATTAGTATCGCGAGATAGGACAAGCTGTTCTAGTTGAAAAACTCGCTCTTGTGGCTGACGACTTTCATGCAGATACTTTTGTTTAGATATATTAGCGTGCAGAGATAAAAATAAAAAGATCGGCGTTAGAATAGTAAAATTATTATTGCCTGAGAAAGAAGCAATAAAACTAAGAATAGAAATTGCTATGAGTAAGTATTCTAATTTACTCAACCATTTGCGATAGAGAAGACTGAAAACACCAGACATAAGTGAATTTTTGTCAGATTCCGAGCTATTCACATCTAAATTAGAGTATGCCTGCGGCAAACTTCCTCAGTAAAACTGCTGGATAGTCGGCAAATAGAGTGTGAAGCGATCGCCAAAATTTCGGAGACGGTCGAAACGGTTACAATCGAGATTGGTAACTACTGCTTTCAAGTCAAGCAAGACCATGCGATCGCACACCTTCGTTCAATTTCTCGATGCCTATGATGTCGTTGTCGTCGGCGCAGGGCATTCTGGTTGTGAAGCTGCCCTAGCTGCGGCACGCCTGGGTTGTAAAACTTTGCTGCTAACACTGAATCTCGATAAAATTGCTTGGCAGCCTTGCAATCCAGCAGTAGGAGGTCCCGCTAAATCCCAACTCGTTCATGAAGTGGATGCCTTGGGTGGAGAAATTGGCAAAATGGCAGACCGCACGTATCTGCAAAAGCGGATACTGAATGCTTCTAGAGGACCGGCTGTCTGGGCGTTGCGGGCGCAGACAGATAAGCGGGAATACGCGGCTGTCATGAAGCGCATCGTAGAAAATCAGGAGAATCTGACAATTCGTGAAGGGATGGTGACAGATTTAGTTCTGGGTGCAAACGATGAAGTTGTCGGGGTAGAAACTTACTTTGGCGTAGCGTTTGAGTGCAAAGCAGTCGTACTGACAACAGGAACGTTCCTCGGCGGACGGATCTGGGTAGGAAATAAATCTATGTCCGCCGGACGCGCCGGAGAATTTGCCGCAGAAGGATTGACGGATACTTTAAATAAGCTGGGTTTTGAAACCGGACGATTGAAGACGGGAACTCCCGCCAGAGTAGACAAGCGATCGGTAGACTATAGTAATTTAGAAATTCAGCCAGGAGATGAACAAGTCGGCTGGTTTAGTTTCGATCCTCAAATGTGGGTAGAACGGGAACAAGTGCCTTGCTACCTTACCCGCACGACGGCAGAAACCCATAGAATTATTCGGGAAAACTTACACATGTCGCCCGTGTATGGCGGTTGGGTGGATGCGAAGGGACCGCGCTATTGTCCCAGTATCGAAGATAAGATCGTCCGGTTTGCCGACAAGGAAAGCCACCAAATCTTTATCGAACCAGAAGGACGAGATATTCCCGAACTTTATATTCAAGGGTTTTCTACAGGGCTACCAGAAGTAATTCAGTTGCAAATGCTGCGATCGCTACCCGGTTTGGAAAACTGTGCTATGCTGCGTCCTGCTTATGCGGTGGAGTACGATTATCTACCCGCAACGCAGTGCTATCCCACGCTGATGACGAAGAAAATTGAAGGCTTATTCTGTGCGGGACAGATTAACGGTACGACGGGTTACGAAGAAGCCGCCGCCCAAGGTTTTGTCGCTGGGGTGAATGCAGCGCGATTTGTCCGTCACCAAGAATTTATCGTATTTCCCCGCGAACAGAGTTATATCGGCACGTTAGTTGATGACTTGTGTACCAAAGACTTACGCGAACCATATCGGATGCTGACCAGTCGTTCGGAATATCGGTTATTGTTGCGATCGGATAATGCCGATCGCCGTTTGACTCCCATAGGTAGAGAAATCGGCTTAATTGACGATCGCCGTTGGGAATTGTTTACATGCAAGCAAGCAAATATCGCCGCTGAAAAAGAACGGTTGCATACGACACGGTTGAAGGAACACGACGAGATCGGAATTGCGATCGCCTCTGCGACTCAACAAGCAATTAAAGGTTCGATTACTCTGGCCGATCTGTTGCGTCGTCCTGGTTTCCACTACACCAATTTAGAAACTCACGGATTGGGCAATACCGATCTGAGTCTGGTAGAAAAAACAGCGGCGGAGATTGAAATTAAGTATTCTGGCTATTTACAACGCCAGCAAAATCAAATCGACCAAATCGCCCGTCAAGCAAATCGTCCCTTACCTCCAGATTTAGATTATGGGGCAATTGACACCCTCTCGAAAGAAGCGCGGGAAAAACTGGCTAAAGTTAGACCGCTGACTATCGGACAAGCAGTGCGAATTGGTGGTGTAAATCCAGCGGATGTAAACGCACTGCTGGTTTACTTGGAGGTGCGTTCTCGTCGTACCTCTACTGAATCGACAGTATTAGCATAGACAGTAGGGTGGGCATTGTACCCACCCTACATTTATTACTTGGAGTTCTCACAGTGGGTTTATTTGACGATTTCAGCCGTTTTTTAGAAAGCCGTTTAGAAGAATTCTTGCGGAACAATCCCCATCTAGAAATAGAAGCGCTATCGGAACAGTTGCGGCAACAAGAGGAAGATACTTTAAAGTTAATTGCAGAACTCCAGTTACAAGAAAAGCGATCGCAGGACGAAGTTCTCACTACAGCACAAGAAATTCAAAAATGGCACATTCGGATTGAGAAGGCAAAAGCGGCTAATCGGCTTGACTTAGCAGAACCAGCACAGCAGCGAGAAGCAGCGTTATTGCGCGAAGGAAATCAACGCTGGGGACAAATGCAAGGAATTAAGGAACGGATTAGTCAAGCTAAAGAATTACTCAAAAAAGTGCAGCAACGCCGTCAGGAGGTACAAGCAAAAGCCGCACAAGCGCAGGCTAATCGTGCTACTCAGTCTTCTCAACGCTTTGATACGGCTGGCTGGAATCAAAGTCGCAGCTTCTCCAGCGGTGCAGACGATTTGGATGCAGCTTTTCGCCGTTGGGAAACTGACGATGAGTTGGAAAAGCTAAAACGGAATTTGGGTAAATGAGAAAGGCAACAGTTAAAAGGTAAAAGTCAAAATACTGAAAACAAGATTTTTCAGATTTTATCATTAAACCTAGTTGCCGACCTGATGAGAGGCAATGGCGATCGCCCAATAGGAAAAGGATTTTGACGCGATCTTTTTGAGGCGATATCTTTGACGTGCGATCGTGAAAGCGTTTTGTCTTAAGATCGTTCAATTGAGTGGTAGAATAATCCCATTTGGCAATTCGATTTAAGCTATCTTAAGTTGTTAGCAGTCTGTTGTAGATAAAGATGAAAATATAGCTAAAGAGTATTAATAACAATGAAAACTAAAAAAAGATTCAATCAAAAAGAATTTCAAAAAGTCCTTTCTGGATTGTTTTTTTTACTGGGAATTCATCTGGCTATTTTAACAGTATTAAAAATCGTAGCATTTTTTGTTAGCACGTTTAATCCTCTGTTAGCTGCAAATACAATTTTAGTAGGATTCTATTTAGGAATATGGCAATTATTTTATGCGATTCCTATTATTTTTTGGTTAAAACGCACGCAACAGTGGGGCAGAATGAAAGGAGTCATTATTGGTGCAGTAGTTACATTTATGACAAATATTTCTATTTTTATGAGTTTTTTAAACTGATAGAAACAGCGAGTAACGATCCAGAGAGTGGTGTGTGGTGCGTAGCTGAATTCTTAGTATATAGTCACCAGCCACCAGCCACTAGTCACTAACAACTGATTACGATTTTGTTTCATCTAAAATACGATCGCCACTATCCGATCCAGATCGATCGCCAGGATAGTCAGCACCAGCTAAGAGATCGTCAATAACTTTACCAAAAATACTTTTGTTAGAATTTGAACCGATCGCTAAAAACAATCCTCCTAATATATAAATAGGTAGCGGCAGGGACAAGTGTTTCATCCAGTCGAATAACTGAGCGATCGCAAATAGGATAAAAAAGCAGGCGATCCAGATTCTCATCTCCACTTCCTCACAATTGTAGCTAGATAGAGGATAATCGATTTCTCACCTAAATGACAGCTTCTATGGACGATCTGGTAAAAACGCGAAGTCTCCTTTGCGCCTCTGCGTCTTTGCGCGACATTACATCTCAGCAGATATTACCACTCTGGACGCGATCGCCAGATTCATTTGGCTTTGTTCCCAATTTAACTCGATAAATGTCATTTTATTATACGAAATATTGCAAAAGATTGACATCACAAAGATTTTCTCCATGACGCGCTCATGGAAATGATTGCTTCATGTAATATTAATTAGTGTAATAAAATATTTATTAAGAAAACAACTGTTTCTATAATTATTAGTAGTTAAATTTACGTGAATGACGTTCAGTTATCAAATGCAAATATTAAGAGGAATAAGTCAACAATGCAATTGCGTTCGAGAATTGCCCCGACGCGATCGCGGCTTCGATCCGGCAACAAGTTTAGAACTCTATGCGATTTCTGTATAAATTCCCTACCCAAGTCTTAGGTAAGACTTCTTTACAAAATCTACTTCTAACTGCTTTTGTGTTGCAAGTTATTGCAGTAGTAGGATTGGTAGGAAATCTTTCGTTTAAAAATGGACAAAGGGCAGTCAACGATCTTGCCGAACGATTGCAAACTCAGATTGCCGAACGCCTTTACTTACAGCTAAAAACTTATTTACAAACACCACATCTACTCAATCAAGTCAATCAAAACGTCATTGAAGAGAGTTTAACAAAAGCACCTTTAGATGAATTTGAAAGCTTATTGCTAAACCAAATGCAGTCGTTTGAGATCGTTCCCTATACAGCGTGGGGAAATCAGAAAGGAGAGTATGTCGGGATCGATCGCCTCAGAGATGGCAGGCTGCATATTGAAGTTGTAAACGATCCATCTAATCCCAAATATTATACATATACAGTCAACAGTCAAGGAGAGCGAGGAAAACTCGTTCAAGTCACTCCATATTACGAGCCAAGAACTCGTCCCTGGTATAAAGAAGCAGTTCAAAAGGGTAAAGCTGCGTGGAGTCCTGTTTATATTTGGTTCAATCAAAAAGAGATGGCGATCGATGCAGTTTTACCAGTTTACGACCAAAACAGAAATCTACTTGGGGTCTTAGATACTCCTTTAAAACTCTCAAGAATTAGTGATTATCTACAACATATTTCAATTAGTAGATCGGGACAAATTTTTATCCTCGATCGCTTTGGTTTATTGGTAGCCTCTTCAGATAGTTACCAGCCATTCTCGATTGCGCAAGGAGGCAAATTGCAACGCCTCAAAGCATCAGAAAGTAAAAATCCATTAGTTCGATCTACGGCGCGATATCTAACTACAAACTCGAACAAATTAATAAATATCGCTCGCCCACAACAGCTGGAATTTAGCCAAGATCGCCAGCGATATTTTGTAGACGTACATCCTTTTCGAGATAGTTGGGGGATTGATTGGCTGATAGTCGCAGTCATTCCAGAAGCCGATTTCATGGAGGATATCTACGCTACGACTCGGACAACAGTTCTACTGTGTGTTATGGCTTTACTCGTAGCAGTCATAATTGGAATTTTTACAACTCGATGGATTGCCAAACCAATTCAACGCTTAAACGCTAGTGCTAAACATATCGCCAACGGAGAATGGGATAAAACAGTAGAAGAACTCGGACGTTCTGATGAAATTGGAGAACTGGCTAAATCCTTCAACAGTATGGCAGTGAAATTGCAAAAGTCTTTTGCCGAGATGCAAGACTTGAACGCAGCGCTATCAGCTAGCGAACGGCAATTGTATCAGTTTTTAGAAGCTGTACCAGTTGGCATAATCGTTCACGATCCAACGGGGAAAATCTCTTACGCCAATCAAACAGCACAGCATCTACTCGGGAAGATTATCTCGGATGCTACATCAGAACAATTAGTAACACTTTATCAGGTCTACCGTGGCGATCGCCCCTACCCGACTGAGGAATTACCAGTAATGCGGGCATTAAAAGGCGAAACTGTAACTGTTGACGATTTATCGCTGCATCGGGATGGTAAAGTCATTCACCTTGAAGTCCGCTCTACACCAATTCGAGACGATCGCGGTAATATTGTCTATGCGATCCTTGCCTTCGCTGATATTAGCGATCGCCGACGAGCCGAGCAAGAAATTAGAGAATTAAATCAAAGCTTAGAACGCCGTGTCAGCGATCGCACAGCCGAACTTGAAGCCGTTAACAAAGAATTAGAGGCATTTTCTTATTCAGTTTCTCACGACCTGAGAGCGCCATTACGACAGATTGATGGCTTTAGTCAGATATTACTCAGTCGTTACACAGACAAGCTAGACGATCGCGGTAAAGATTATCTCCAGCGCATCCATGGTAATACAAAACAGATGGGCGAACTCATAGATGGTTTGCTAGCTTTGTCGCGGGTGAATCGGAGCGAGTTGCAACGTACGGAAGTCAATTTGAGCGAATTAGCAACTGAAATCGCCGCCAAGCTTGAGGAAACGCAGCCAGAAAGACAAATTGAATGGGCGATCGCGCCAGAAATAATTGTTAGTGGAGATGCTAGATTGTTGGGCGTGCTGCTAGAAAATTTGCTGAATAATGCCTGGAAATATACAGCGAATCAAACCCAACCTCGGATTGAATTTAGTACTTTGCGGCAAGAAAACGGTCAAGTCGTGTATTTTGTTTGCGACAACGGTGCGGGCTTTAATATGAATTATGCTAGTAAACTCTTTGTAGCTTTTGGGCGCTTGCATTCACCTGCTGAATTTCCAGGTACGGGGATTGGATTAGCCACCGTCCAGCGGATCGTTCACCGTCACGGGGGGCAAATTTGGGCGGAAGGTAAGGTGGGAAAGGGTGCAACTTTCTATTTCACGCTTTAGTTTGGATGCGATCGCGCAAAGACGCGAAGGCGCAAAGAATGCTTAGCGTCTTCGTGTCTTTGCGTGACATTTTACAAACAAGGATTTCCCGTACCTCCAGGATTCCAAACCCGGCGATTTCTTCCTTGTTGGCTGTACTTGGGATTTTGCGTTCCACAGGCGACACGGTTGCGGACGACAAAAGCGGTATCTGGGTTGTCGCTGAATAAGCCATCTACACCCAAGCGGAAAAATTGCTCGTATTCGGCTTCTGGGTTATTGTCATAGTCAATAGCTAAAAAGAAGGATTCGTTGCGGAAAGTATACGGATGGACGAGTAAACCTGCGGCGTGTGCGTCATCGACTAAAGATGTTGGTTCTGCTGCTAAGCGTCTGTCAGCTTCGCTCAGTTGTCCGTCGCCGTTTACATCATCTGGCTTGCCATCTCCATCTTCATCCACAGGTTCGCTAGGAATAATTAATCTTTTAAAAGGTCCAATTCCATCGGCATATTCGGCAATTTTTGCTAGTTCTTCAGGAGATGTTAGATCGCCATAGGTACGCGAATCGCCACTGACGACAAAATCGTAGGGTTTGGCATCAGCTTCATCGAATAATTGTACTAGTGGAACATCAACTAATTTGTTTAATTGCTTTAAATTTGCAGTTTCAAAAGATTGAATAAATACTGGATCGTCAGCATCATCCAAATTATTTTTTCGCAATACTTTGGCTAAAGGTTCTTCCAAAGATAGATCGATGGAATCAAAGTAAGTAGGATGTTTTGTTTCGGGATAAATTCCGATGACTCTTCCAGTTTCAATACTTTTGCGTTTAGCTATATCGATGACTTCTTGCAAAGTTGGTACTTTATAAAGTCCGTCAAATTGTGCCGAACCTGGACGCAATTCGGGTATGCGTTCTTTAGCTCTAAGAGTTTTAATTTCTGCTAGTGTAAAGTCTTCAGTAAACCATCCAGTTATTTCTGTACCGTCAATGATTTTAGTCGTTTTGCGCTTGGCAAATTCAGGACGATCGCTGACATCTGTTGTTCCGGTAATATCATTTTCATGCCGTGCAATCAGAACCCCATCTTTAGTAGAAACCAAATCCGGTTCGATATAGTCAGCACCCATTGCGATCGCTAACTCATATGCTGCTAAAGTGTGTTCTGGACGATAACCGCTTGCACCTCTGTGTCCGATCGCAATTGGCGGCTTACCTGTTAATGTATCGGCTGGCGATCGCTGTGCATCCACCTTATCTGCACCAACTAGTGCTACAACTGCTGATGCTAGCACGATTAAGCGAGAAAGACGCAACATATTTTCACTCCTCATGACAAAGTGGTAATTGGTAGTTGGTAATAGGTAATTGGCTATTAATTCTCAGGAGGACTGATTGGTAATTCAACCAACCATTAAATTAGCTATACCTCAGTGAATATACGGTTTTATAATTAAGATATGATTAACTAAAAATTAAAATTATTTTTATTAGTTGAAATAATTAATATTCTGAAATATAGAAGTTCTATTTAATGCGTGGAATATCAATATATAGCGGGCAATACCCTTTGATAAAACTACCTATCGTTTGCGAACGATCTGAAATTGCTAAAAATATCAAATAAACAGATCGAGTCAATTTTTAGGTTATGTGTCTATGTAATTCAATTTGCGTAATTCAATTTGCTTTGTTTAAACTTGTCAGGAAAAACAATCAAGATTTAGTGAGATTTTCTACAGTTTATTGCGTAAAATAGTACAAATAAACTAAAGTCAGTCCTCTATAGAGGCGACGATATGGATTAAACTCAGTAACCTAGAAAAGAACGCTAAGTGCGATGTAGAAGGAGATGTTGGTGGAACAGCGAGTACGGGAATTGCAGCAGTTATTGCAAAACGCTAGCTATGCTTACTACGTTCTAGACAACCCGATAATGGAAGATTCGGTTTACGACCAACTGTATCGGGAATTACAGGAACTTGAAACCCACTATCCGCACTTAGTTACGCCCGATAGTCCGACGCAACGGGTGGGAGAAAAACCCGCTACCCAGTTCTCCTCAGTGCGTCATAACATCCCGCTTTACAGTCTGGAAAATGCTTTTAACATTGACGAATTGAAGGCATGGGAACAACGCTGGCGGAGAAATGTGCCTGTAGAGACGTTGCATTCAACGTCTCTACAGGAATATGTATGCGAACTCAAAATCGATGGTTCGGCGATCGCTTTAACTTATGACAATGGGTTACTCGTGCGCGGGGTAACTAGAGGTGATGGCGTGATGGGTGAAGATATTACCCAGAATGTCAAGACAATTCGTTCGATTCCTTTGCGGTTGCAGGTGGAAAATCCTCCTACAAGGGTAGAAGTGAGAGGAGAGGCATTTTTACCCCTAGATGTATTCGAGCAAATCAATCAAGAGCGATCGCAAAAGGGCGAACCACCATTTGCTAATCCTCGTAATGCGGCGGCGGGGACGTTGCGCCAACTCGATCCTCGCATTGTCGATAAACGGCGATTGGATTTCTTTGCTTATACGTTGCACGTTGCTGGTAGAGATGATGCGAGCGTGTATCAGACGCAGTGGGAAGCTTTAGAGTTATTACAGCAGATGGGGTTTAAGGTGAATCCCCATCGCAAGTTATGTCCTACAGTGCAGGAAGTTGCCGAATATTATCGCTATTGGGATACCGAAAGGTTGAACTTACCCTACATGACAGATGGGGCAGTGGTGAAGATAAATTCTCTACCCCTACAAGAGCAATTGGGATTTACGCAAAAGTTTCCTCGTTGGGCGATCGCCTTGAAATATGCAGCCGAGGAAGCTCCTACCCGCGTCGAAGAAATTGCGGTGAATGTAGGACGGACGGGGGCGCTGACTCCGATGGCAATCATGCGTCCGGTGCAGTTGGCAGGAACGACGGTTTCTCGCGCGACTTTACATAATAGCGATCGCGTGGCTCAGTTAGATATCCGCGTCGGCGATACGGCAATTGTCCGTAAGGCTGGGGAAATAATACCTGAAGTCGTGCGGGTACTACCAGAACTACGCCCCGCAGGAACCCAACCTTTTCAAATGCCTACCCACTGTCCGACATGTAGCCAACCCGTTATCAAAGAAGGGGCAGTTACCCGCTGCGTCAATGCTTCCTGTCCGTCAATTCTCAAGGGAGCCTTGGAACATTGGGTAAGTCGAGATGCTTTAGATATTAATGGCATGGGGGAAAAGCTAGTCCACCAATTAGTCGATCGCGGTGTGGTTCGTTCTGTTGCCGATCTCTACAATCTAAATGCTGAAAAATTGATGCAGTTAGAACGCATGGGGCAGAAATCAGCAGAAAAATTAGTGCAGGCGATCGCCGCTTCTAAAATTAAACCTTGGTCGCGGGTATTATATGGTTTGGGTATTCGTCACGTAGGTAGCGTCAACGCTCAGGTATTGACACAAAAGTTTTTTACCGTCGAGCAGTTAGCAGCAGCAAAAACCACAGAGATTGAATCAGTTTACGGAATTGGGGCAGAAATTGCTCATTCGGTCTATGATTGGTTCCGCATTCCAGCAAATCAGTCTTTAATTGCTCGACTGCAAGCAGCTGGTTTGCAGTTAGCTGGGGAAGCGGTTGAGGAGTCTCGACAAAACGATGCATCCTTACCACTAGCGGGTAAAACTTTTGTCATTACTGGGACTTTACCCACACTGAAGCGGGATGAGGCAAAAGAATTGATTCAAAAGGCTGGAGGTAAGGTTACAGATTCAGTCAGTAAGAAAACAGATTTCCTCGTTGTCGGTGAAGAAGCTGGCTCTAAATTAGACAAGGCGCAAAAACTAGGAATTTCTACACTAAACGAAGCACGGTTGATAGAAATGGCAAACAGTTGACAGTTATCAGTGTAGAGACGTTACATGTAACGTCTCTACAAAGCGATCGGTTATTAGTTAAGCCTTAAAAAGAGAGGACTTAAAGCTTAAAGCCCCCTTTTTAAGGGGGTTGGGGGATCTTCAAGAGCTATGCATTCTAACCGAGAAGTATTGATTAGTGAAGAGTGATGCGTAGCGAGTAGAACTCACAAAAAAATTAATGAATTTTTTCGTATTAATACTGAGGTTAGTTAAAAAAACTTGCCCTTCTAATAGTGAAGGTACAAAGTATAGAAACTAGGCATCTTACTTGATACTTTGACTTTTAGAAGATGAATAGAAATAACACTTATTATTTTGGTTGCAGCTTTATGCAATATTTACATTGGCATACTTCTGCATCCAAGTCAGTCCGATCGCACGCTAGCACCCAGTCATCCAGCAATTGCCATTCTCAAACCAACAGCATCGTCCAAACGGAAAGTTGAACTCACTACTTACTCTCCAACGATAGCTGTTGAGCTGTATCAAGTTCTACTAAACCTGGAGCCAAGATCGGTTAATTTAGATTGATGCCTCAAATTGTAATTCAGGCTACATCATCATGCGGCTAGAACAGTTGCAAGCCTTTTTGGCGATCGCGGAATCAGGTAGCTTTCAGCAAGCAGCACGCAAATGTGGAGTTACCCAATCGACAATTAGCCGGCAAATTCAAGCCTTGGAAGCCGACTTAGAAGTGCAGCTGTTTCATCGGACAGCGCAGGCTAAGCTGACGTTGGCAGGAGAGAGACTGTTACCCCGCGCCCGTAAGATTTGCCAAGAATGGCGCTACGTTACGGAAGAGCTAGCAGATTTGATGGCGGGAAAACAACCGGAACTGTGTGTTGCAGCAATCCATTCTTTGTGCGCCCACTATTTACCTCCAGTACTACAAAAATTCTGTCGCAATTATCCCGATGTCCAACTGCGCGTCACGGCGTTGGGTAGCGATCGCGCTTTAAAAGTCCTCAAGGATGGATTGGTAGATCTGGCGATCGTCATGAATAATCGTTTCTTAACTACTAGCCCAGAAATGGTGACAGAAGTGCTATACGATGAATCCATTGAGGTTTTGGTGGGAGCAAATCATCCGTTGGCACAATACGAGCAGATTCCCTGGTCGGAACTCATCCTCTACCCTCAAGTTGTATTTAAAGATGGTTACGGGATGCAGCGTTTAGTACAGGAGCGTTTCGATCGCCTGGGTGCTACGCTCCAAGCCGTGCTGGAAGTGAATACTCTCGATGCCTTTCGCGGAGTAGCGCGACAAGGAGAACTGATCGCCTTATTGCCGCAGTCTGCCCTAGTAGAGTCGCGTCTCGATCCTACCCTTGCCGTTCGTCCAATCGCTAACACTGACA
>NZ_JBOFLP010000249.1:0-20666 GCF_051657925.1 Chroococcidiopsis sp. | reverse complement strand
GCCAGTCAGATTCTCGCTCCTCCCTACTCCAATTAACCGAAAAATTTCATCAATACTTCCAAATCGAGCAACTACCACAACTTCTGGGGCAAGGACATCAGGTTAAAGAGCGGCAATCTAAATATCAGCAGCTAGAGCTGGGTGACGATCTAGAAGATAGCTGAGGATATTGAAAGCAAGTCCTCTATTTGAGCAAATAGAAGGAGTCAGGCAAATATCTCTTTTCTCTGGCTTTTTTCAGGTAAAATGACTCAATTTTCCGATTGGTAACAGCATTTTGCCGATTTTCACCAGTTTTTTACTATCTTGCTCTACTCTGAAGACGTACACTCTCTATTCGATCCTCAAAACATCTGATACAATTTATTTAATAAATCAGTAAAAAAAATTAATATTTTAGTCCGCAAGGTTTGCCTGCAACAGGTCTAGCTCTAGCTGAGAAAACACCAAAAACCGAGTGTTGGATCTAGAGATCGGGATTAGTTGACATACCAAAAATGGTTCTAGCTCTCACCCAGGCAGGAAAGTTTGACCGAGCGGTAAAGCAAACCACATTTCCAACGCAGGTAAAGAAAATGAGTTGCCCTAGAGTGAAAGCTACAATAGCTAAATATTAGCACTTAGTTATTATTTTTTAGTATAGAAAAATTCTCAATCCCATAGATTCGATACTACAGCGACAAAACACTGCTTATGACCTTTAATCCTGACTTTTTGAGCGATCGCGAAGAAACGCAAGCTAACTCATTGTTGAAATATCTTCAACAGCAATCGCCGGAAATTCTAGCCCGCGTTGCTAAGTCTGTCAGCCCAGACATTCAACAAATCATCTCCCAAAACGTCCAAGGGCTGGTAGGAATGTTACCTTCAGAGCAATTCAACGTGAAAATCGTGACCGATCGCGAGAATCTAGCAGGAATTTTAGCATCAGCCATGATGACAGGCTATTTTCTGCGGCAAATGGAACAAAGAATGCAGCTAGAAAATTTAGCTGATGCCGCTACCTCGCCTCAAGAGTCTAATGGTGGAGATTAAGCGCTACAAGCCTAACTGAGTTCGTCGGCGGGATAAGCGCCTGGTTTGACATGAAAAGTCTGAATGACACCCTGGCGATTGATTTCGAGTGTCAAAGTTGTTCCCAAGGTCGTTGATTCCACCTGTTCTTGAACTTGCAACGATTTAGCTACCGTCTTGCCGTTGATTTTCTGAATCACGTCTCCCGCCCGCAGCCCAGCTTGCGCCGCCGGAGATTTAGCGATCGCGCGCACGATGAGTACGCCAGAATCGATTTCGACCTTTAAATCGGTTTCCTGGGCGATTTCAGTTTTCGATGCGGGGGTTAAATCGATCATTTGAATGCCCAAAAAAGGATGGCTAATGCGTCCTTTGCTAAATAACTGATTGGCAACGCGGGCAGCAGTTTCAATCGGAATGGCAAAACCGAGTCCTTGAGCATCGGTGCGAATTGCCGTGTTGACACCCACGATCTCCCCTTCAGTATTTAATAAGGGTCCGCCAGAATTACCAGGATTGATTGCCGCATCAGTTTGAATAAATGTAACGCGCTTATCCGGTACGCCAACTTGGGCGCTTGTGCGGTCGGTAGCGCTGATAATTCCAATCGTGACGGTGTTATCTAAGCCTAAAGGATTGCCGATCGCGATCGCCCACTGCCCGGGAATTAAATTTTTTGAGTTACCGAGCTTGACTCGCGGCAAATTACGAGCGTTAATTTTGACAACAGCAACATCCGTCACCGGATCGACACCGACAACTTTGCCCTCAAATGTGCGACCGTCTTTCAACGTGACTTGAACCGTTCTTGCCTCGGAGACGACATGGGCATTGGTCAATAACCGACCGTCAGGACTGAGAATAAATCCAGAACCAGTCCCGCGTTCGATTCTTTCGTCAGGAATCGGTTTCTGTCCGCCAAAAAAGCGGCGGAATAGAGGATTGTTAAATGCTTCGGGTAATTGATTGGCAACTTTACGGGTCGCATTAATTCTCACGACAGCTGGTCCCACTTGCTGGACGGCAGTAGCGATAAAATTGCGATCGCTTGCTACTGCTAATCCTCCCACTGACGGTGTTTGTCCTCCTGAAGCAATTGGTGGTACGGCAACAGAAATCGTTTTTGGTTGGGGAGAGAAGTGAAAATCGACATAGCGACTGCCCCAAAAACCAGCACCGCCACCCAAGACAAGTAAAGTAGAAGAGAAAGCCAGTGTTTTTAACGACAAACCCATAAATTTTGCGCCTATAGCCAGAAACGTAGATGCTAATTACTAAGTGCGATCGAGCAATAGCCTTACACGCCTTCCACCTTAAGATTTCGTGCTGGAGGCTACTCCTACTAGCAACACTTTTAGAATGTGTTATTCCAATAATGGCTCAAGCCAATCCGAACGGCACTAGTCAGACGACAACTTGTCCCCCAGCTGCCTTATCTCGCCTAATTCGCCATTCAGTCAAACCAGGCGATACTTTAGACAGCATAGCTCGACAATACAATCTTATTCCAGCTACTTTGATCGGAATGAATCCCATTTTGCAAAGTCGTAATCTGCCAAATGGAAAGTTGCCAGTCGGCAGTAAGATAGTCATTCCTCCCTATAACGGCATCAAAGTCAATGCCACACCAGGAGAAACATGGCAGCAGCTAGCCGAAAGGTATCAAGTTCGTTCTGATGTCTTGTTTGAAGCCAACGGCTGTCAACCAGTTGCCAAAGAGGTTTTCGTTCCTGGGGTGAATTGGTCGCCCCAGCCGCCTACTAATACTGCCAAAGGGATTCTAACAAGGTATCCACTACCAAAAGCAGCAACAGTAGCTTTGGCTTATGGCTGGCAGTTGAATGCTAGTACGGGAAAAGTTTTCTTTCACAGTGGTTTAGACTTAGAAGCCGCCATTGGAACCCCTGTGAGGACAGTAGGCGCGGGAACGGTAGCGTTTGCTGGCGAACAAGGGGCTTATGGCAATTTAGTCGTCATTAACCACCAAGAGGGTAAACAAAGCCGCTACGCCCAACTGCAAAAGATCGCTGTCAAAGCTGGTCAAACTGTTAAATTGGGGCAAATTTTAGGAACGGTAGGTAATACAGGTTCGCCGACATCGACTCAATCCCACCTGCATTTTGAAATTCGCTACGCTTCCGATTTGGGATGGGTGGCAGAAGATCCGACAGCGTATTTAAAAGTAGTAAAACGTTAAGTAAGTCAAAAGTTAAAAGTTAAAACGAAAACAAACTCAATAATTTTGCAGGTGAAGGCGATCGCTTTATTTTTAATTTTGTGGTAATCTCAGAAATATTTAAGAAGCATTCCGACCAGTAATTTTGGTACTTCCTAGAACCTAACCAATACATTATGGGAAGGAAAATTAGCTTGCTTGGATGGAGAATCATTGGCATTAGACTTTTTCGATTTGAAACATTTGCCCCTATTAATGTCAAATGATAATTCCTGTATTAGAAAAAGTTCAAGAAGATAAGTGCAGTGACAAATTCCAAATGTTTTGACTTCTAACTTTTAACTTTTGACTTCCCCAGTATCTATTACCATTTTTTGCAATACTTGACGCACTATATCTGCCGATACTTTATCGCTAATCTCAACCGCACCAATTTGAGTCGGTAAAATAAATCTTACTCTGCCGTCTTTTACTTTTTTGTCAGTTTGCAAAGCATCTATAATTGCTTCAATATCTATCCCTGTTGGTAACTGTGTAGGCAAACCAGCTTTCTGAATCAATGCATCTTGACGACTAGCATCTTCTGAGGAAAGCATTCCTAGTACTACAGCAATTTGAGCGGCGGCTACCATTCCTATCGCTACAGCTTCGCCGTGGTTGACGACACGATAACCAGTCAAACTTTCTACAGCATGACCGATAGTATGACCGTAATTAAGAATTGCTCGCAGTCCTGCTTCTTTTTCATCCTTGCTCACCACATCAGCTTTTGCTTGACAAGAACGGTTGAGAATATTCTGGAGTAAATCTGCACCCAAATAGCGCATTTGATCTAGGCGCTTATTCTGTTCCATTTGGGCAAATAACTCCGCATCCCAAATCACACCATATTTGATTACCTCTGCCATTCCCGCCCGAAACTCTCTCGCGGGAAGAGTTTGCAGGACTTGCGGATCGATGAGAACCAATCTTGGTTGATGAAATGCCCCAATCAAATTTTTGCCTTGGGGGTGATTCACGCCAGTTTTCCCGCCAATGGCTGCATCTACCATTGCTAGCAGAGAAGTAGGAACTTGAACGAAATTAACTCCTCGCAGCCACGTAGCAGCGGCAAAACCCGTCATATCGCCAATCACACCACCACCTAAAGCTACCAAGGTTGAAGACCGTTCTAAGCGCTTTTCTAGGGCTGCATTATAAATCTTTTGAACTGAGGTAAGGGTTTTATATTGTTCTCCAGCTGGTAGGGTACAGCTAGTGGCATCAAAACCAGCTGCTTGCAAAGAAGCGATCGCCCTTTCCCCATATTGTTTAAAAATCGCTGGATTAGAAACCAGCAAAACCTTTTTCCCCAGGTTGAATTCGCCCATCCACTCACCTAGACGCTCCAATCCTGGCGCTGCGATCGCGATTTTATAAGCCTGCTGAGGTATATTTACATCAATAATTGTATGCATATTAGTTATCAGTTATCAGTGAAGAAAGGGAGTAGGGAGTAGGGAGTAGGGAGCAAGACAAGTCACAAGTCACAAGTCGCAAGTATTTCACGCACCACTCACCACGTACCAAGCGCCACTCACAAATGACCAATGACCAATGACCTATCGACTGTAGGCTGTATTCTATCTCAATAAATGTTTCAATAGTTTTAGTTATTTTTGGGAAAATTACAGAAATGTTGGGAGTTATTGCTTACATCGGCTTTTTAGGTGGATTCTTCGCTCTGGCTGTAGGTTTATTATTCGGTCTGCGAGCTGCCAAGATCATCTAAATCTAAATCCATAACCATAAAGAGATCGCCTCTTTACTATTTTGAGTAAAGAGGCGATCTCATAGTGGTGTATTGAAGTTATTAGCTTTCTGGTTTTTGCTGTGCTGGGGCAACTTGGGCATTAACGCTCACTTGCTGTACCCCTTTAATTTCCCTTGCCAATGGCTCAATGCGATCGAGTTGCTCTTGAGTCGGCACTGTACCTGAAACTTTCACGGCTCCGTCTTCAGCTTCAACTGCTAATTGACTTGCGGGTAAGTTTGCCTCTAACTTGCTGCGAACTTCGCTTTCTAAATCCGCGTCAGCTCGTTGAGCATCTCCCCCAGTAGCGTTATTGCGCTGCTCTCTAGCTCTAATATCAGCGTCTAATTGCTTTCGGCGAATTTCGCCAGTGGCATCCTCTTGATTCTGCTGAGCAGTTTCGGTGTCAGCCACCTCACCAGTTTGGTTAGCTGAATTAGGAGCTTCGGTACTGGTTTTTTCTACACCCGCTTCACACCCAAATGCACCAAGGGCAATAAAGCCACCTAGTAATAATGGAAATAATCTTTTCATTTCTCAGTCTCTCAATGGAAAGTAGTTCAAACAATTTTAGTCAGTAGTGAGGTAGTGAGTAATTGTTCTCTTCACCACTCACTGCCAACTACAGGGCTTATAAAGTCGAGTCGCGTTTGTCAACGATAATGACTTTGGGGTCGTTAGGATCGACTACACCTGAATCGTAATTAGTGCGACGAGTATCGGAGTCAATTACATCACCTCCACGAACGGTGTCGCGCGTGTCTGTGGCAGCATATTCACTCCGGCGAGGAGTATCGGCATCGGGTGCATCGTAGATCCCCCATTCCTGAATCCCACGATGATGCAGAACTGACTCAGCTTGACGAATTTCTTCCTCCGTGCCGTCTACGAAAATTAAATAATCTCCTCTGGAGAGTCTATCGTTGTAAACTTTGGCGCGTTCTTCAGGAATGCCTAAACCAACCAACGCACCCGCAAGACCTCCTGCTGCTGCACCAATAGCACCACCTGAAAGTGCGGTAGCTATGGTTGTTGCTGTTGCACCCGCAAGCATAACTGGACCAATTCCAGGGATCGCTAAAGCGCCTAAACCAACTAAAAGACCCCCAATTCCCCCAAGAGCACCACCAGTTAACGCTCCGGCAGCTGCGCCCTCGTCAGCTTTATTGCCAACGTTCTTCTTTACATCTGCACCAGCAATATTATCGATACGGTCTGCGTTCTTGGATACTACGTTTACGTTATCCATTGGAAAACCAGAGTCCCGCAATTGATTTAGTGCGGTTTCCGCATCGTGGCGGCTAGTAAATGCACCTACAGCCCGCTTTCTACGATACACAGATCTATCTGCCGCAGGCGTGACAGCTCCAGGTGCGACAGTGCCAGGTGCATAGTCTGCGGTTGGAGTCATTCCTGGCATATAACCAGCACTGTAGCCAACTGGCATTCCTGTAGCGGCAGGAGTATAGTCGGCAGTTGTGTTTGTATAACTGCTCCCCATAGGTGTAGCGGAGGGCGTTGTATCGACATCACGAGCGTCGTACACGCCATATTCCTCAATCCCGCGATGGTTGAGAATTGCTTCTGCTCTGGCAATTTCTTCATCGGAGCCTTTAACAATTACTAGATAATCGCCTCGATCGACGCGATCGCTATAAACTTGAGCGCGTTCTTCTGGAATTCCCAAACCAATTAAAGCACCAACAAGACCACCCGCAGCCGCACCGATCGCACCACCTGCTACTGTAGTCGTCAAAACTGTAGCTAACTCCCCAGCTACCATAATGGGACCGACTCCAGGGATTGCCAAAGCTCCTAGACCCACGAGTAAACCAGTTATACCTCCCAAAGTTCCACCCGTGAGCGCTCCGGCGGTTGCACCTTCATCGGCTTTGTTGCCAGCTTGATTTTTATCTTGAACGTTTACGCCAGCAACATCGGCTTTGCGGTCTGCATCTTGGGCGATAATCGTGACCTTGTGCATGGGAAATCCCGCACTTTTCAGCTCCCCGATCGCAGTTTCCGCATCGTGGCGATTGGCAAACACACCGACAGATCGTTTGTGTTGACCTACTGCCATTTTTTTACCCCCCTTTTGTTCGGTATCGACAACACTGGCACAAATACAAATTCTTGTTTTGTTGTTTGTGCTGTTATTTCTATTTATTACTTACAGAACTTTAAATTTCCTCAGTCCGAAGTTGGAAACATGACTCTACCAATAGGGAGGTTATATTTTCGTCAATCTATATAACTTAAGATGGGTCTAATTACTACTGAATTTGTCCTTTATTGTCATTAATTCGCACTGAATTCTTTTTTTAGCTAAAACAAATTTTTACCAAATCGAGCCAAGTTGAATTCTTTAGCTTTTGATTTTCCCGATCCAACTTTCTACACCTACCTTTCTCAAAAATCGTTTAGAAAATGGATAGTACCCTAACTCGTTTGTATTTTTGCAAAAGTACATCTAGTGTTTGATGAAATGAGCAACTGTAATTGGTAGCTTTGACATCAAACACTATTTCTGCGCTGGGACTGCGAGCAACAACAAATAACTAATCATTACCTATCGCCAGTTCCCAATCTGATTCAGATGAATCTCCCTCCAGATAGGTCTTTTTTATGTGAAAATTCCATTATCTTCGTAGTAAATTTTCACTCGCTGGCAGGGTAGGGTCTACCACCCTGTTATTTATTTACTTATCTGGCGCGATCGCTGCCCGCTCGAATATACATGGAACATCTACTACACGTATTTGCTGCAGCACCAGCCTCTGAAAGCATCATCAAAGAACCGATAGTTCCGTTTTTAATTTTGCTCCTAGTCATCTTATTCGTACCACTGCTATTCGAGCGCTTCTTGAAAGTTCCAGGATTAGTCGGATTGCTGGCAGCAGGAGTAGCGCTGGGTCCGCAAGGGTTAAAGATACTGGAGCGAGGAACGCCACCAATGGATTTGCTGCCAGAGATCGGGTTAGTTTACCTGATGTTTGTCGCAGGCTTGGAAATTGACATGCAGCAATTTCGACAAACACGGAATCGCTCGCTAACTTTTGGTAGCTTGACTTTCTTAGTCCCCCTAATTATGGGCACAGCAGTAGGGCTAATTTTCTTTCCTGGTAAATGGAACACTTCTATCCTAATTGGTTCCCTGTTTGCTTCCCATACCTTACTGGCATATCCGATCGTCAGCCGCTTAGGGGTAGTAAAAAATGAAGCTGTCACCGTCACGATTGGAGCGACTATCTTCACCGATATTGGCGCGTTGTTAGTATTAGCCATTTGTGTGGCTATTCATCAGGGCGATTTCTCTGCTACCCGACTAGCCACTTTAATTGGCTCTTTGGTCGTCTACTCAATCGTAGTTTTGTTTGGATTCGATCGCGCAGGCAAAGAATTTTTCAAGCGTTCGAGTGACGATGAGGGCAACCAGTTCTTATTTGTCTTATTAGCAGTATTTCTTGCAGCAGTGGGCGCTCAATTAATTGGCGTAGAAAAGATTGTCGGCGCTTTCCTGGCTGGTTTGGCAGTGAATGATGCTGTCGGGGAAGGACCAGTCAAAGAAAAAGTGCTGTTCGTCGGCAGCGTCTTGTTTATTCCGATTTTCTTTGTCAGCCTTGGATTGCTCATTGATATTCCCGCTTTCATTGCCAGCGTTAACTCCATCACGCTAACTTTAGCTATTGTCACTGGTCTGATCGTTAGTAAGTTTTTAGCAGCATATTTTGCCAAACTGATTTATCGCTACAAGTGGAATGAAATGCTGACCATGTGGTCTTTGTCAGTACCACAGGTAGGAGCAACTCTAGCAGCTACGCTAGTAGGTTACGAGGCAGGATTGTTGACTAAAGAGGTGTTAAACAGCGTCATCGTACTGTTACTCGTAACTGCAACTCTCGGACCACTGGTCACGAGTCGGGTAGCCCCCACTTTGATCGATGCTACCCAAGAATTAGAACCAGAGCCAGTGTCACCTTATTGGAGTACAGGCGAAACGGCAACACATCCATTTGGTGTCTTGGTTCCCGTTTATAACCCGAAAACAGAGCGTTACTTAATTGAAATGGCAGCTTTACTCGCTCGCCAAGCTCAGGGTAGAATCCTTCCTCTAGCGATCGCCAAAGCTACCGCTCATATGGATGCACCCCAATTAGAAGCAGCCTTTAAACGCGGCGATACCCTACTAGAAAATGCCACCAACTTAAGCCGCGAACTAGGAGTAGAAGCAGAACCTTTATTAAGGATTGACGATGCGATCGCCCAAGGAATTAGCCGCACTGCCAAAGAGCAACACGCTAGTTTAATTGTCATGGGCTGGGGACAACGCACTGGTTTACGCGCCCGCTTATTTGGCAATGTCATCGATAGCGTTTTATGGGCAGCTCACTGTCCGGTAGCTGTTAGCCGCTTACTCAAATCGCCCAAAGAATTTAGACAAATCTTAGTCCCAGTAGAGAATATTACATTACAAGCAGTTAGCGTCTTGAGATTTGTCAGTTTGTTAGCCGCAGCAAATGGAGCGCATATTGTTGTGTTACACATCTGCGATCGCAATACAACTCCAGGCAGAGTCGCTTGGATACGATCGCAACTCTCTCTGTTGGTTGATAAGCTGGCTCTACCAGACCACCCAGAAATTCGCATTAAGCCTCACCCTAACGTCACTCAAGCAATTCTAGAAGTAGCTAAGGACTGCGATCTCGTCGTCATACGTTCCACTAGGCGACGAACGAGTGCTGGCGGTTTAACAATCGCCGACACTACAACCCAGCTGATCGGAGCGATCGCTTGTTCTTTGATCATGCTAGGCGAACCACAACCAGCCAGCTTTTCAGGGAGTAGTGAGGAGTGAGGGGAAGAAGAGAGCGATCGGAAGCTGAGGGAGCATGACAAGTCCCTGGTCACTGATACCTGACAACTGGTAGCTGCTTATAGCACATAAATACAACAAGTTTTATAAAGATTATTTTTAGATTTCGTGAATTTTGTCCTACTATCATGGTTTTTGTAACTAGCGATCGTTAGTTTTTGTTTAACTTAGGGAATAATCAACTAAGCATGTGTGTTGGTATGCTCGACTTTCCCGTTCGGCACTGCCAATCGAACTTCTGTATGCTCGATTGCATCACAGAGCGTTTGCCATAAAAACACGGCTCTGGTAATAATACTTAACGAGTCTAGTTAAGACTGCTGTAACTAACAAGAAAATCTATGAGAATTTTGGTCACTGGCGGCGCTGGATTTATAGGTTCTCACCTGACCGACCGATTAATGGCACAGGGACACGAAGTTATCTGCTTAGACAACTTCTACACCGGACACAAGCGTAACATCTTGAAATGGATGGATCATCCCTATTTTGAATTAATCCGTCACGACATCACCGAACCAATTCGCCTAGAAGTAGACCAAGTTTATCACCTGGCTTGTCCTGCGTCTCCCGTTCACTACCAATTCAACCCAGTCAAAACCGTCAAAACTAATGTGATGGGAACGTTGAATATGCTGGGACTGGCAAAGCGAGTCAAAGCAAGATTTCTGCTAGCTTCTACATCAGAAGTCTATGGCGATCCAGAAATCCACCCGCAAACCGAAGAGTATCGCGGTAACGTCAATCCGATTGGCATTCGCTCTTGTTATGACGAAGGCAAGCGCATTGCTGAAACTCTCGCCTTTGATTACCATCGACAAAACGATGTCGATATTCGCGTGGCGCGGATCTTTAATACCTATGGTCCCCGCATGTTAGAAAACGATGGACGAGTTGTGAGTAACCTAGTCGTACAAGCCTTGAAGAATATGCCGATGACGGTGTATGGTGATGGTTCTCAAACTCGCAGTTTTTGCTACGTGTCTGACTTGGTAGAAGGATTAATGCGATTGATGAATGGAGAGCAAATTGGTCCTGTCAATCTAGGCAATCCAGACGAGTATACCATTCTAGAACTAGCTGAAGCAGTTCGCAATCTGGTAAACCCTCAAGCAGAAATTAAATTTGCGCCCCTTCCACAAGACGATCCGCGCCGTCGCCGCCCAGATATTACCCGCGCTAAAACCTGGCTAGGCTGGGAACCAACTTTGCCTCTATCAGAAGGATTAAAACTGACAGTAGAAGATTTTCGGCAGCGCTTGCAGCAACCCCAGCCAACAAGTTACAGCGAGGCGGGAATTGTTAGTACTTCCTAGTAACTATTTGTCTAGCTAGGAGAATGGGCGATCGCTTATATCTGCATCGTTCGCACTCCAGACCCAAGCTCACATCTTAAACTTCTATCACCCATACACCGTTGAGGACAAAAGTATATGCGTGTTTGCGTAATTGGTACAGGCTATGTCGGTTTAGTTACGGGTGCTTGCTTAGCTCACATTGGACACCATGTCATCTGCGTGGACAACAATGAAGAGAAAGTCAAGCTCATGAAAGCCGGACAGTCTCCGATTTTTGAACCAGGGCTGTCCGAGATCATGACTGGAGCAATGCAGGCAGGGACGTTAGAGTTTACCACAGACATCGGTGGCGGAGTGGCACATGGAGAAATCTTATTTATTGCCGTCGGCACTCCACCGCTACCAACTGGAGAAAGCGATACTCGCTATGTTGAGGCTGTAGCCCGCAGCATTGGCGCTCATTTGGATGGCGGATATAAAGTGATCGTCAACAAGTCTACAGTGCCAATCGGCTCTGGTGACTGGGTACGAATGATCGTTCTCGATGGCATTGTCGAACGCCAGAAGGTGTTAGTTGGCGCTGGTGGTGGCGAAGTCACGACTTTGGAAAGCGTACCTGCGTTTGATGTCGTTAGCAATCCTGAGTTTTTGCGTGAAGGTTGTGCCGTATACGATACTTTTAATCCCGATCGCATTGTCTTGGGTGGTAGCAGCTCCAAAGCGATCGCCATGATGCAAGAGCTGTACGCTCCAATTATCGAGCGCCAGTACGCCGAAGACAAGTCTTTGCCCCTCGTACCAGTTCTCGCCACCGATATTAGTTCGGCAGAGATGATTAAGTATGCAGCAAACGCATTTTTAGCCACTAAAATTAGCTTTATTAACGAAGTTGCCAATATTTGCGATCGCGTCGGTGCAGATGTGACCCAAGTTGCTAAAGGTATCGGTTTAGATTCCCGCATTGGTAATAAGTTCTTGCAAGCAGGCATTGGTTGGGGTGGTTCCTGCTTTCCCAAAGATGTCTCGGCGCTCATTCGTACTGCTGATGACTACGGTTACGATACTCACCTGCTTAAGGCTGCTGTTAGCGTTAACCAGCGCCAGCGTTTAATTGCCGTAGAAAAACTCCAGCAGGTACTCAAGATCCTCAAAGGGAAAACAGTCGGACTATTAGGACTGACATTTAAACCCGATACCGATGATATGCGCGATGCTCCTGCTCTCAATTTAATCGAGCATCTCAACCGCTTAGGAGCAAAGGTAAAAGCCTACGATCCAATTGTTGCTCAATCTGGAATGCGTCACGGGCTAACGGGCGTTTTGGTAGAAACCGATCCCGAACGCCTTGCCGATGGCTGCGATGCTCTAGTCCTCGTCACTGATTGGCAGCAGTTCCGCAATCTCGACTACAACAAGATGGCATCGTTGATGACTAACCCCGTCATGATTGACGGTCGTAACTACCTCGATCGCGAAGCCTTACAACAAGCTGGATTCTACTACGTTGGCGTAGGACGCTAAAACGACAGAGCGTGTAGACTAGCTCTACACGCTCTATCCTTTTCCAGGTACGCGCTCGATTTGAGCATAACCGCTAAAAACTAACAGCTTGCCTTTAGTTTCTAAGCGGTTGAGTCGCATAGTAACGCCATCTAAGTCGAAGCGATCGAGATCGACCATATTATTCAGAATTTCTGCCAAAGCTTGTGCTAAAGCCAGGGAAGTCTCTTGTTGAGATTCTGGTAGCGTCTCTACTTCAAATCTGGGGTTTTGAAATTGTACTCGTCGCCGCCGTTCAATACCTAAAGTTGCTGTTAGGCTAACTGGTACTAATTCCCCTTGAGATAAGTCTGCCTTAGCCCAGAGCTTAATTTCATTCTCCGGCAATAACTCTACCCGAACTTCCTGAAACGAGACTGGCTTACCGCCAGATAATTCAGTCAAACTAGGTAAAGTCAAATTGAGCAGGCGTTTTTTCACCAGTTCTGCTTCAAACGCCCTGTTAATTCCTTCTTCTGATAGCGTAACTTGAGCTACAGCTTGAGTCGGTTGTTTGAGGGCAAGTTTACCACCTAGAACAGAGCTGAAATCTATCGCTACAGCATCCGTCTCAAACGACATCTCCTCTGCCCAAAATTCGCGCCGGATCAGCAAACCGCGACCGCTCATCTTGAAACTATCAATGCTACCTTGCAAGAGTTTACTCGAAGGGTAACAACGAACAGAGACTTCTACCGACTCGCTTTGTGTAAACAAGTGACGAATCGTCTTGCTGGCGACAGTATTGAGCATCTGCTCGCCCCAATCAGTGCCAGTAGGATTAGTAAAACCAGTTAATCCGCCAAACATAAGTTTACGCGATTGTAGAAGTTATCCATACTCTCCTTTTGTAACAAAATGTGAACGAGCTAGCAAGGTTTGCACCATAGGTAATACTAATCATTTGAGGAAAGTAAACTAATCATTCCCGCAGCCAGTATAAGTTACAGCGATTTCGTGCTATTCTAAAATAGAGATACATTCGGCAGTTGTGTTTGTGTTTGCTAATTCAGATGCTCCTCCGAACCGTCATCTCGACAACGATCGGACTCAGGAGACAGCAGTAATGTCCATATATGTAGGTAACTTGTCATATGACGTTACCCAAGAAGATTTGACTAAGGTATTTGCCGATTACGGCACTGTGACACGAGTACAGCTACCTATAGACCGAGAAAGCGGTCGTCCGCGTGGCTTTGGTTTCGTTGAAATGGAAACAGAAGACGCAGAAGAAGCTGCTATTTCGGAGCTAGATGGCGCTAGATGGATGGGACGAGTGCTAAAGGTAAATAAAGCCAAGCCACGCGAGGAAGGTGGTAGTAGAACTGGCAACAGCAGAGGTAGCTATAACCGCCGCGAATCTTCTAGAAGCTACTAGGAAAGAAGTCGGAAGTCAGAAGTCAGAAGTTAAGGGCAAAAGCATAGAAGTATAGTAGGGTAGGCAACGCCCACTCGCCGCTTAGACTTCTAGTACGCATTCTTTTGAGTCAAGACAAGATACGCAAATCAGTTTGCATTTAAGAGGCTGAAGGAGAGAAATATGCTCCCTTCAGCCTTTTGTATTGGTTGGCGATCGCCAGCCTATCTTTACCGTCAGACAGAAGAAATTCACGCGGTGGACTGCCATCGTGAAATGAACTGTCGCAGAGGACTGAAAATGGAAGCAAATCAACTTCGCACGCAGCGCAACCCTTTAATTGCATCTGGAATTATCCTTGGGTTGGGAACTGGCGGACTATTTGATGGGATA
Organism: Chroococcidiopsis sp.; assembly: GCF_051657925.1. NCBI lineage: Bacteria > Bacillati > Cyanobacteriota > Cyanophyceae > Chroococcidiopsidales > Chroococcidiopsidaceae > Chroococcidiopsis > Chroococcidiopsis sp. The sequence goes on along the minus strand of NZ_JBOFLP010000249.1, from coordinate 6,224 downwards.
TTGCTCCATCAAATCTTGCAATGGCATCACATGCTCAGCAGCGTTCGACCGACTGTCACTGTTGCAGAAATGAAAGTCAACATGGTGTGGGATGGATTTTTCGATGCTGCTACGTGGATATTAACTTTATTAGGAATATTTTTACTCTGGCGGGCAGGCGAACAAAAAAACGTGTTTTGGTCGGGCAAAACTTTCTTTGGTGCTTTGTTGCTAGGCGTAGGATTATTCGACTTCTTTGAGGGATTGATCGACCATCAAATTCTCGGCATTCACCATGTCAAGCCAGGGACTAATGAGTTAATTTGGGATATCAGTTTTCTCGTTCTAGGCGCTATTTTAGCGATCGCAGGATGGATACTGATAAAGTCTGAAGAAAAAGTAATTAGTAAGTCGTAAGTCAAAAGTCAAAAGTCAAAAGTCAAAAGTTACTCACTACTCACAAACGACAAATGACCAATGACCAATGACCAATGACCAATGACCAATGACCAATGGCAAACAGTGAATTTGAAAAAAATAGCATAGGTTGGCAGTTATCTCAATTACAGCAACAGGTAGGGGAATGGCTCGAACTCCAAACGATGAGGTTGAATAAAAACATTCCCCAGTTGCCAGAAGGCATCCCTTCATGGTTAGTGGAGGGATTAAAAGCGATCTCCTGGATAGCGGCATTTGCCTTGTTGCTGTGGCTAGTGAGGTATGTATGGCAGCGGTTGGAATCTTATTTCATAGAATTGAAAACTAGGCGCGCTGTTGGTGGCAAGACGACTTCTAGAACCAGTGAAATGCCAGTCGAAGCTTGGTTAAAGCGATCGCAAACTTATTTCGATCGAGGGAACTATCGCGAAGCTTGTCGCTGTTTGTATATGGCAACGTTACAACTGTTGCACGAACGATCGCTCGTTCGCCATCAACCTAGTCGCACAGATCGGGAATACTTACAATTAGTTCAACAACTACCCCAGTCTCAGTCTTATCGCACGCTGATTACTACCCACGAGCAATTATGCTTTAGTGACAGTGAGATTTTATCAGAGACGTTTGAAAGATGTCAGCAGGCATATCGAGATATTGCCAGACAAGAATAAATCTAAGAATAGATCTATTGCACAAATTTAATTAGGCGCACAGACTAGAATGGCACTACACAAACGTCCGCCTGGGTAGATTGAGTTTGTATAGCTGCGAATTCTCTTCATGGTTGGTGGAGCGTGAAAAATCTACGTCGTCGATGGTGGCTAGGGGCGATCGCGATCGCCGCGATCGTGTTTCTCAGCCTAGTTACTGCACCCAATAATCCTTCGCGTCTTGGCTCTACCTATAGCCGCAGCTCCGATGGATATGGAGCTTGGTATGCATACATGCAAAACCGAGGCACGCCTGTCAAGCGATGGCAAAAACCATCCAGCGAGTTAAGCAAACAAAATCAAATAACATTGCTGCGCGTCCTTAACCAACAAAATTCCGGCTTGAATGACACAGAAAAGCAGTGGGTAGAACGAGGCAATACTTTGATAATTTTGGGCGTACGCCAGCCGGTAACACCAGCTGACTTTAGCACCAAGCAACAAAACGATGAGTTAATTAATATTAAAATTGATACGCGGCGCAGAGCAAGGATAAACCAGCAACAGCGATCGCTATTGGGCGATCGCTATGGTGCAGTTGTATGGCAAGAAAAAATTGGTGAAGGACAGGTCATATTCTGTGTCACCCCTTATTTGGCAGCAAATGCCTACCAAGACTATCCCAATAACTATAAATACTTAGCTCAACTTGTGACTCAAGCCAATCGATCGATCTGGGTAGACGAATACATTCACGGCTACCGAGATAAAGAGGTAAGAGAACCGGGTGAAAGAGATGTCCTATCTTATTTAGCACAAAGACCCTTAGCTGCTGCCCTATTTCAAACCGCGATCGTGCTATTTGTGTTTATTCTGGCTAGCAATCGTCGTTTCGGGCAACCAGCCACTCTCAAAACAGCGATCGCAGACAATAGCACTGCTTATATTGAAGCTTTAGCAGGAGTCCTGCGAAAAGCCCAAGCCAGCGATTTTGTCATAGATACAGTTAGTAACGCCGAGCAACAACAACTCCAGCAAGCCTTGGGACTCGGACAAATTCCCTTAGAACGGCAAGAACTGATTCAAGCATGGGTACAGCAAACGGGGCGATCGCCTACCGAACTCGAACAATTGCTGCGGCTGCATGGGCAAAAACGCCGCCCCAGTGACAAAGACCTATTAAATTGGTTAAAACAATGGCGCACCATCCGCAGTTATGTTAAACCTGATTAGTTATCACGTTTCTTTCAGTAGGGGCGCACAGCTGTGCGCCCCTACTCTAATCCCTACTTACCCCTTCTCATGCCCGAACTCCGCGCTGGATTAAATCGCCTCAGTGAAGCCCTCAACCAAGTTGTTGTCGGTCAATCTCAATTAGTACAACAATTACTGGTGGCAATGCTAGCGGGGGGACACGTCATTTTAGAAGGTGTACCAGGCACCGGAAAAACTCTGCTGGTGAAAGTGATGGCGCAACTTATTCAAGCAGAATTTCGCCGCGTGCAACTGACACCAGATGTCTTACCTGCCGATATCACAGGTACGAATATTCTCGACCTTAACAGTCACAACTTTACGCTGAAAAAGGGACCCGTATTTACGGAGGTTTTGTTGGCAGATGAAATAAACCGCACGCCACCCAAAACACAAGCCGCTTTGTTAGAAGCAATGGCAGAACAGCAAGTAACTTTGGATGGTGAAAGCTTGCCGCTACCAGAATTATTTTGGGCGATCGCCACGCAAAATCCTTTGGAATTTGAGGGAACTTATCCTTTACCAGAAGCCCAACTAGATAGGTTTTTATTCAAATTAACGGTAGACTATCCCGATCGCCAGCATGAAAAGCAAATGCTGCTGAACAGCCAAAAGGGTTTTCAATCTCGACGGCTAGATATTGCTCAAATCGAACCCGTTGCTAACGTGAAGTTGGTTTTACAGGCGCGTCAGGAAGTCAAATCGGTACAAGTAGCAGAGCTAATTCTAGACTATCTGCTTACCCTAGTACAGCGATCGCGCCAACATCCCGATTTAACTTTGGGTGCTTCCCCTCGTTGTGCCGTAGCTTGGCTGCAAACCAGTCAAGCCGCCGCATGGCTTGCCGGACGAGATTACGTCACCCCCGATGATGTCAAAGCTGTAGCCCCACCCCTGCTGCGTCACCGTCTCATCCTCAAACCCGAAAGTTTGCTCGATGGGATTCAAATTGAAACATTAATTACTAACTTATTAAATCAAGTTCCTGTTCCAAGATAATTTGGAATTCGGAATTTGGAATTCAAGATGCCTCTAATTAAACTATATAAAATTATCCTAAACTCTCGACTTGGACATGACTAATTACACTCCTATTACTCAGAGAATACAGAAATTTGCAATTAGAGTAATTAAAGCTTGTAGTTTTTTAGACGACAAGCCAGGGGTATGTAGAACTTGATTTAGGCAGTTACTTAGGAGTGGTACTAGTGTTGGTGCAAATGTCCGTGAAGCACAATCCGCACAATCAGACAAAGATTTTTTAAGTAAGTTAGAAATCGCCCTCAAAGAAGCCCGTGAAACAGAATAATGGTTAGAAATTCTCATTGAATCTGGTATGGTTAAACTCAATAAATTTCAACCTTTACTAATAGAAGCATCAGAAATTGTCGGTATTCTTGTCGCCTCCACCCGAAAACTAAAACAGAAATAATTCCGAATTCCGTAGCTTGCTTCCCCGTAGGGGTATTCCGAATTCCGAATTCTCCTACGACAGATCGTTTTTGGCAAAATTTGGGGAACCTTTATAGTATGTTCACCATCTCTTAACAAAACTATAGGTAAAGTAAGCAGTATACTGCTTGCGATCGCCAACTGCATGAGTGTGAGGAATAACGAAGTTAGTATGACAGCAATGTATACAGGTACGACGATCGGTCAGACAGAACAAACAGCTTTAATGCGAGGAGAAATTTTAGTTCAAACGCGCCCCCATTCAGCATGGGGCGGGGCTGTGACAGCGTGTATGTATCTACCAATGCAGCGATCGCAAGTTTGGCAGCAGCTTACCGATTATCCTCGTTGGGTACAATATTTCCCCGACGTGATCCAGAGCGAAGTTTTGCAGCGAGGTGAGGTGAAGCGCTTATATCAAGTTGCCCGCAAAGCCTTTCTGATTTTCACTGCTCAAGTTGAAATCTATTTAAACGTGTTCGAGGAAGTACAGCAGCGAATTCAGTTTCGCATGGAAAAAGGTACTTTCACCGACTTTACAGCAGATTTAAACCTGCAAGATTGCGGAATTGGCACTTTACTCACTTATGCCGTACAAGCTACGCCTAACGTTCCAATTCCATCGATTTTTATTCAACAAGCGATGCAATTTGAATTACCAGAAAATATGCGGAAAATGAGGCAAGCGATTTGTAAGAATCAATAGAGTTGTTTGTCAGCCATGTCATCAGAACAGGCAAAAAGAATTTTAGATTTTTGGTTTGGTTCTCCCGAACAGGCTAGTTATGGAAAACCAAGACAGATTTGGTTCATTAAAAAGCCTGAATTCGATCGAGAAGTGGAAGCCCGCTTTCTGAGCGATTACGAGCAAGCCGCAGCAGGGAATTTAGACAACTGGAAAAGTTCTCCCCTTAGCTGTCTGGCTTTGATCTTGCTTCTCGATCAGTTTCCTCGCAATATGTTTCGCGGTAAGTCTCAAGCTTTCGCAACTGACTGGCAAGCCCTATCCACCGCAGAGTATGCCATAGCCCAAGGCTACGATCGCGAATTATTACCCGTACAACGCTGGTTTATTTACTGTCCTTTTGAACACAGCGAAAACCTAGAGGATCAAAATCGTTCTGTAGCTCTATTTCAACAGTTGAGCGGCGATCCTGATAGTGCTGATGCAATTACCTATGCCTTACGTCACCGCGAAATCATTTTAAGATTCGGACGCTTTCCCCACCGCAACAAAATTTTAGAGCGAGTCTCTACCCCAGAAGAAGAAGAGTTTTTGCAACAGCCAGGTTCTTCTTTTTAGTAGTCATTTGTCATACCCTTCGGGAAGGGCTTCGCCCTACGTCATTTGTCATTTGTGCGCGATTGGGAGGTAAGTTCTTTTCTACTCCCTGCTCCCTGCTCCCTTTTCACTGACAACTGTTAACTGTTAACTGTTAACTGATTATTTTGTTGCCACAACTGCCAAATTCCAAGCAAATCTCTTCATCCCGGGAATTTTTTTCAGCAGCTTATCCCATTTCTCTAGTCGCCAATATGCTGGTGCTAATCGCCGATGTTCAATAATTATTTTTTTCCAATATCTCTCTTTGTTTGGATCGACCCTTTCAATTAAATAAAATTGCAAAAATATCCAGAGTGTGGCAATCCAAAAAGTATCGTAATTGGTATGAGAAAAATGCTGTTCGACAAACTTAACGATCGCAATATCAAGCGGCATTTCATCTTCCGTGCGAACTTTAGTCGCAATTCGACGGTAAACGTTGATAATAGGATTGTGTTTTAATGGCTCCCAAAAGCAAGCTTTTCCCCCAGGTTTGAGGACTCGATGCATCTCCAATATAGCAGTGCGAGGATCGGGAAGATGGTGTAGTAAATTGGCAGCGTAAACAAAATCAAAAGAATTATCGGGACAATCTAGAGCAGATGCATCCATCGTTCGTCCCTCGATTTTTACACCATTTTTAGCTGCTAAATCTAAGGCAACTTCTACCATACCTGGAGAATAGTCAGATGCCATGCATAGCGCCCCTTTCTTAGCAAAATAGACACTGTTTTCTCCTGCACCACAACCTAAATCTAAGATTTTTTTTCCACGCACGTCTCCCATCTGTCTGAGAATAAATCGATTTTCTGGAGCCGTGCAAGCTTCAAAATAGTCTGCTACCCGAATTCCCTCAACATCAATTACCGCAGCCCAAGCATCGTGAAACTGTTTTTCTCTTTCTAATCTTCGATCTTCCATAAGAGGGGAGCCGGGTCAGGATACTTTTAAAGAATCGATTTCTACAATACAACTTTTGATTAAATCATTTTTATCGCTAGTTTGAACATTTAATAATAAATAAGCTGGCTGGGGGTTTTGACTAGCCAATGATACTTGAAGTTTGTGAGATTTATTGGTAAAAGATTGCGATGCGATCGCGCTGACGAGTTGACCTTGGCGATCGC
>NZ_JBOFLP010000248.1:0-9528 GCF_051657925.1 Chroococcidiopsis sp. | reverse complement strand
TAGACCTCCTGCATGAATAGTAAAGCAGTGTGACAGTTGGCAATAGAACAGTTAGATCATAGGGTAGAAGCATGGCAGGAATGGAAAACAGGAGGAAGGTGCGTGCCATACACCGACTTACAACATCTTTCCGCCGCTGAGTTCAAGCGCCTGTGCGGGGTGAGCCATCAAACCTTTAACGACATGGTAGAGGTGCTGCGACCACAAGCGCGAGCGTCAAGGTCGGCGGGGAGGACAGAACAAACTGAGTGTAGAAGATCAACTGTTGGTAACACTAGAATATTGGCGGGAATATCGCACTCAGTTCCATATTGCCACGAGAGATTTCGGGGGGAATAATTCCTCCCGAAACTCTCTCACCAGTTGGGGGCTGCACGAGACTACAGTAGGGCGAATTATCAAAAAAGTCGAAGACTTGTTAGTCAAGTGTGGCAAGTTTCGTCTGCCAAGTAAACGTCATCTATATCAACCAGGTTATGAATGGAAAGTGTTGGTAATAGACGCGAGTGAAATGGAGATTGAGCGCCCCCAAAAAAACAAAAACGCTATTACAGTGGCAAATACAAGTGCCATACGCGCTCAGTTACAACTGGTGGTGGAATGGGAAACAGGGCAAATTGTCTGTATAGTAGTGGACAAAGGCAGAACCCATGACTTTAAGTTGTTCAAGCGCAGCCGGATGCCATTGAGACCGTCGCAGTTGTGTTTAGCAGATCAAGGATATCAGGGGTTGAGCAAGCTACATAGGGGTGCTTGTACACCCACGAAAAAACCCAGAAAACAGTCATTGCCAATGGCAGAAAAGCACCACAATCGGGCACTAGCTAAGCTGCGTGTTCGCGTGGAACATACGATTCGACGCTTCAAGATTTTCCGTATTTTTTCTGGACGCTATCGCAATCGGAGAAAGCGGTTTGGTTTACGTTTGAATCTGATTGCAGGTCTGCTTAATTACGAACTGGCACATGCTGTTTGATTCATGCAGGAGGTCTAATAATAGTAACTAGTCGTGCCGTCTTTCAGCTCAACACGAGTTTAATTTGCCTTCAACATTGCATTTTTAATGGCTTGATGCCCGAAATCGTTAGGATGAATGAGATCGTTGCTAACTAAAGTACTAGCACTACGATCGAGCATGTACTGGTAAACGTCTGCCCACTTAGTATGATATCGCCGAGCGATCGCTTCGGTTGCATCCCGATATTGCCGATGTTTTGTAGTAGAACCTGCATTATAGGGCGGGTAGAGAGAATAACCAGTAGGATTTATGTAAGGGGGAGAACCAATAACAATGTGACTGGGAGGGATTCCAGCTGAAATTAGTCCTGCTACTACTTCATCTAAATCATTTTGAAAGTTCATTGTCGAAAAATTAGCTCCGTTGTATCGCAGATCGTTTAAGCCGTAGAGAATATAAACATAATTAGGAGAGCGCTGAATGATATCTTGCTGATAGCGATCGCGACCGTTGTTTGCTAAAACTGGAACAGTATTTTGTAAAACTGTAGCGGAAATTGCTTGGTTATCTTCTTGCAGATTCAAAGCATTTGTTACTAAGGTAGACCAGCGAGTATTGCTATTTGATTCACCATCACCATATGTAATGCTGTCACCAAAAAAAATTGCAACTTGATGGCTAAAAGTTATACTCTTACTACCGTGTAGGATTGTTATTATTGCTACGCATAGCACACATAGTACAATCGGTTTTAGTAATAAGAAAACTGGCGTTTGGAACGAGTTTTGTGGTTGTTCAACAGAAATATACTCCTCAACTGACGAGATTTTTTCAATCTTGTCAAATATATAGCGTTTCCTATCCTGGGAAAATACATTTGTAGGGGCGCACAACTGTGCGCCCCTACAGATCTAGGTACCCCATCTAATTGAGAATAGCTATAGTTGATTTTAAAATAACTAAAGCTATTCTGTATCCAACAACTGGCGAATAGTTTTTAATAACTCTTGAGCAGTGTAGGGTTTGACCAAAAATGCCTTAACCCGATCGCTTACAGATGTCAATAATCGATCGTTTGCTGCCAACCCACTTGTAGCTATAATTTTGACCTCAGAATTCAGTTTTTGTAACGTGCGAATCGTCGTGACACCATCCATTGCAGGCATCATCATATCGACCATCACCACGCTAATTTCCGAGCGATGTTGCACGTAAATCGCGATCGCATCAATCCCGTCAACCGCAGTCAGAACTCGATAATTATGTACTTCTAAAGAAGTTTTAATAATCTCGCGAATTGCTACTTCGTCATCTGCAACTAAAATCAATTCTCCATGACCAAATGGAATTTCTCGTTCGGGCGATCGTGGCTGTTCTACAGCCTCTTTTGCAGGTAGATACACCTGAAATTGAGTTCCTTTTTTCTCCTCACTCGTGACTTGAATAAACCCCCCGTGTCCTTGGACAATTCCAATTGCAGTAGAAAGTCCTAACCCAGTGCCTTTCCCAATGTCTTTGGTTGTGAAAAACGGCTCAAAAATTCTCTCCTGCACTGCTTTTGGCATTCCCATTCCTGTATCTGCAATGGTGATGACAACATATGCACCAGCCTTTGCTTCTAAATGCATCCTTGCATAGTGTTCGTCTACTAACAAGTTCTCAGCCGCAATTTTTAAAACTCCACCATTCGGCATTGCATCGCGAGCGTTGACGCACAAATTCATTAATACTTGATGCAGCTGCGTCGCATTACCAGCCGCCGCCCATAAATCTGGGGCGATATCTGTATAAACTGCTATTGACTTAGGAAAAGTCTCTTTGATAACTTGTTTGATTTCTGCTAATAAATGTCGCAGTTGTAAAACCGTTTGTTGTCCTTCAACCCCACGTGCAAATGATAGCACTTGCTTGATCAAAGCCCCACCCCGCTTTGCATTAGTCTCGATTGTTTGTAAAATCTGCAAGTTGCGCATGTCGTAGGTTTTCAACTGCAACAGTTGGGCTGACATTAAAATTGGAGCCAAAACATTGTTTAAATCGTGAGCGATACCACTTGCTAGAGTACCGATACTTTCTAATCGCTGAGCGCGTAAAAATTGAGTTGTCAGTTGTTTTTTCTCAGTAATATCTGTATCGACGCATAAAATCGATTTGGGTTGTCCTTGTTCGTCGCGCATCAACGTCCAACGGCTTTCGACGACGATCTCTTTGCCAGCTTGCGTTACTTTTTCTAACTCGCCATACCACTCACCTGTGCTAAGAACTGTTTGCAAAGCTTGGGCGTGTAAAGATGCTTTTTTGTATAACAGCTCAAATGCACTCGTGCCTATAGCCTCTGCTGCTGTCCAACCATACAGCCGTTCTGCACCGCGATTCCAATATAAAATGCGATCGCTACTGCAATCTTTGACCAAAATGGCATCGGTAGTCACATCTAATAAAGCAGCCTGTTGACGAATCTTCTGCGCTGCTTGCTTGCTTTCCGTAATATCTTCAACAATATAAGCAAATCGAGCATGATGCTCTCGGTTGCCAGCAATTGCCGAAACTGTGGCTGAGAGCCATTTTTTCCCTAATGGTGTTTTGTGGGAGTAGACGAATTTAACTGGAGTTTGGCTGCGTTCTGCTTCTCGGTAACGTTCGATCCAAGTTTGGATGTGATGCTGCGGTACTCCCATCTCGCTCGCCAGTCGGTGCTGCATCATCTGAGGCGATAAGCCGAAAAAATTGGCAGCGGCAGCGTTGTTAGAAATATGTAAAATATCGTTTTCGCGCAGTTCTACGATCCCCATCATCATAGAGGCGCTGTCATAGAAACTCCGCAGAATCGATTCGCTTTCTCCCAGTGCGGCAGCGGCGGTAATGCGATCGCTAATATCGGTTAAAATGCTAACGAAATAGAGCAAATTTCCCGTATTTGAGAACACGGGGGTAATTTTTATTTCGCTCCAGAACGTTTGTGCGTCAGTTCGATAATTTAATAGCGTGGTTTGCACTTCTGTATTTTGAGCGATCGCCCGCTCGATTTTGGCGATCGCTTGCGGATCTGTGGCTGTTCCACAAAGCAAGCGCCAATCTTTGCCTAATACTTCTGTTAGTTGGTATCCAGTCATGCGGCAGAAAACTGAATTAGCATAGACAATCGGACACCCATGCTGATGCGGATCGGTAATGAAAACCCCTTCAGAAACAGCAGCCATTGCTTGAGCCAGCATCAAATTTTCTGCTGATGCTTGTTTCAAAGCTGCAACTGAGCGATCGAACTGAGTATGAGCTATGGTTAAATCTGCTAACTTGCGCTGTAATTCAAACTGGGTAACGATCTGCTGGCTGAGAACTTTGAGTATGGCAATTTGTTCGGGATTTAACTCTCGCGGTACGTAATCGATGACGCACAAAGTCCCCAAAGCATAACCTTCCGGCGTTATCAATGGTGCGCCAGCATAAAATCGAATTTGCGGATCTGTCGTGACGAGAGGATTAGTCGCAAATCGTTCGTCGCGCAAAGCATCTGGAACGATGAATACATCTTGTTGTAAGATTGCGTGAGCGCAAAAAGCTAAATCGCGATGGGTCTGAGTGACGGTTAAACCAACTTTAGACTTAAACCATTGCCGATCGCGATCGATCAGACTAATGAGAGCAATCGGGGTAGCGCAAATCCGAGCAGCGAAATGGGTAAGACTATCAAATTCAGCTTCAGGCTGAGTGTCTAAAATTTGGTATTTATTGAGGGCTGCAAGCCTCATAGCTTCATTTATAGGCGCTACAGCTTTCATACTCTTCCCTACGCTCAATTACGCTCTTTGATTATTTTTCCCCTTCGATCGCTCTGGAAAAACAAATAGCTTTGATTCCGTTTTTGCTGGCAGGTTATCTATTCTGAACCTTAGCGATCGAGGCAAATAGATCGCGATCGCTAGTTTATGCTGTTACTCCATTCTATTTATTCAGATAGATGACAAATACGCGAATATTGCTTTTGAATTACCGAAATCGCTATGGGGATCGCTAAAAACCTTTTCTTATAGTAATGTTTTTATTTGACTTTTGTTATATTTTTTTTGACAATTTTTAATTATTTTCAAACAAAATACATAAATCTAGAGAGTAATTATTTTGAGTATAATTACTCAAATAAAGGAACGATTGGAGTATCGAAAAGCTAGTATACGCGATCGCTTTCCAAAATCAATTGTCTCAATAGATAAAAATCTATATAGAACTAAATCGCGAATGCTAACAACCTCGTTGAGAAAAATTAAGAATGCGAGCGCCCGAGCAGTTAATTTTCTACTTGTGACTTCCAACGACAAACTTCTCGTGCCACTAGAATAAATACAGTCCTTCTGAACGCAGAGAATAGGAAAACGTGAGCAACGCGGGAGTTACTACTAACTACCTCTCCTCTCCAGTCAAAGCGAGGTCGGAAGATAGCTTTGCGATAACTTTCGCACCTTTGTCTTTAGATGCAGTCTATGCCCTTGCTGATGACCCAGGCAATGGAGCGATTGTCGTTATGAGTGGGATGGTACGCAACCAAACTGACGGTAAACCAGTAGTATCGTTGGAGTATCAGGCATACGAACCGATGGCAATGCAGATCTTTAAGCAAATCGCAGCGGAGATCCGCCAACAATGGGACGATGTAAATCGAGTCGCCATTCACCATCGCATCGGCAAGTTAAAAATTGGAGAAATTAGCGTTTTAGTCGGCGTAGGTTGTCCTCATCGTTCTGAAGCATTTGAAGCCTGTCGCTATGCGATCGACACGTTAAAGCATAATGCCCCGATCTGGAAGAAAGAACACTGGCAAGACGGATCTTCTAGTTGGGTGAGTATTGGGGCGTGCGAAACTCAAGGATGCTGAAGTTTTGGTACGGTGGGCATTGCCCACCCTACACTTGATTTTTGATTCGATTAGTTGCTAAAACCCAAGGCAAAAATTAGCACAGCACCTACTACTGCTAAGATTGAAAGCACCATACCTGCGTTTGGACTACCTTTGAAGGAATAGTTTTTGTCATCCATTAGGTATACCTCTGTTTTACAAAGCTACATACATTGTTACACTTAGCCATTTCCAAACCATCGGTCGTACGAGAGAAATATACTCAATGCGGCAGTAAAACATAGCCCTTATCTTTATCTTCTACCCCCAGACAATTGTATATTCTTTGACTTCTGCCTAATATCGGAAAGAGATAATCTGGCTGGAGCAGAGAATATGCAGGCTTACGATATTGTCATGATTGGGGCAGGACACAATGGCTTAGTGTGCGCGGCTTATCTATTAAAAGCCGGATATAGTGTTTTATTATTGGAAAAGCGCTCTGTTCCTGGTGGAGCAGCAACGACAGAAGAATGCTTACCTCAAGAAGCACCAGGGTTCAAATTTAACCTTTGTGCGATCGATCACGAATTTATTCACCTTGGACCAGTCGTTCAAGAACTAGAACTAGAAAAGTATGGATTGGAATATCTTTATTGCGATCCAGTAGTTTTCTGTCCGCATCCAGATGGCAAGTACTTTTTAGGTCATAAATCTGTTGACAAGACTTGTGCGGAAATTGCCCGTTATAGTCAACGAGATGCAGAAAAATATGCTGAATTTACAGATTATTGGCAACGGGCGCTCGGTGCGATGATTCCGATGTTTAACGCTCCACCCAAGTCATTATTAGATATCCTCGGTAACTATGACATTACAAAAATAAAAGATTTATTTTCTGTCATTGGTTCTCCCTCAAAAACTCTAGACTTTGTGCGTACCATGCTTAGTAGTGGGGAGGACATGGTAAACGAATGGTTTGATTCTGAATTTTTAAAAGCACCCTTAGCTAGGCTCTCATCAGAACTGGGTGCGCCTCCTTCACAAAAAACCCTTGGGATTGGCGCAATTATGATGGCAATGCGTCACGATCCAGGGATGGCTAGACCGCGTGGTGGTACGGGTGCATTAGTGCAAGCTTTAGTGAATCTAGTCAAAAGTAAGGGCGGTGAAATTCTTACCGACCAGCATGTAGAGAAGATTTTAATTGATAACGGTCGAGCTGTGGGTGTAAGAGTTGCTAATGGTAAAGAATATCGAGCCAAAAAAGCTGTTATTTCTAACATTGATGCTCAGCGAATATTTCTACACATGGTAGATCCGAGCGAACTGGATGCTGCCGAACCCCATTTGCGCGAAAGATTAGAACGTCGAATTGTCAATAATAATGAAACAATTCTCAAAGTCGATCTAGCAATTGATAAACCACTGTGTTTTGAGCATCACGAACACAAAGATGAATATTTAATTGGCTCAATTTTAATCGCCGATTCTGTCAGCCATGTAGAACAAGCACACAGTTTGTGTACGTTAGGGCAAATTCCCGATGCGAATCCATCTATGTATGTCGTCATGCCTACAGCGCTCGATCCTTCAATGGCTCCGGCTGGAAAGCATACAGTTTGGATTGAATTTTTTGCACCATATCAAATTGCTGGGGCAGAAGGTACGGGGTTAAAAGGGACGGGTTGGACGGATGAGTTGAAACACAAAGTTGCCGATCGCATCATCGATAAACTAGCAGAATACTCTCCTAATGTAAAAGATTCCATTATTGCCCGTCGAGTAGAAAGTCCGGCTGAATTAGGTGAAAGATTGGGTGCATACAAAGGTAATTATTACCATATTGATATGACTCTCGATCAGATGGTTTTCTTCCGTCCTTTGCCAGAAATAGCTAACTATAGAACTCCAATTGATGGCTTATTCCTCACAGGTGCGGGAACTCATCCAGGCGGATCGATTTCGGGAATGCCAGGTCGCAATTGTGCTAGGGTATTTTTGCAGACGCAAAATCCGCTATCGCAAACGTTTAAGGATGCAAGAGAGTCGGTGAAGTCAACTTTTGAATCCGTGTTTGGCACGAAACAAGATTGAATTTTTAGTTGAATTTTAAATTTATCTATGGTCTAGATCGGGATTCAAGCGGCTCAAAAACGTTTGCAGTCGATCGCTTCTCGGACTAACTAAAACTTCCCGAGGCGATCCTTGTTCTTCAATTTGCCCTTGATGTAAAAACATAACGCGGTTGGCGACTTCCCGCGCAAATAGCATTTCGTGGGTAACGACGATCATTGTCATTCCGTCAGCAGCAAGTTGTTGCATCACGCGCAAAACTTCCCCTACCAGTTCTGGATCTAAAGCGCTGGTAGGTTCGTCAAATAGCATGATCTGGGGGTTCATGCACAAACTCCGAGCGATCGCGACTCGTTGTTTTTGTCCGCCAGAAAGCTGTTCGGGATAAACGGTAGCTTTTTCAGATAAGCCAACTTTTTCTAAATATTGTGCGGCAAGTTGGGCGCTTTCTTTTTTAGATTTTCCTAACACCTTTTGCTGTGCCAGGGTTAAGTTATCTAATACATTCAGGTGAGGAAACAAATTAAATTGTTGAAATACCATCCCGACTTGCGATCGCAGTTGACGCAGCACGTTGCGGTTGAGGTTAGGATGCGATATATCAATATCATTAACAACTAAACGCCCGCCATTAATGGCTTCTAGACGATTGAAGCAGCGTAGCAGGGTACTTTTGCCACAACCAGAGGAACCAATAACGGCGACAACTTCACCGCGATAAATTTCACCGCTAATTCCTTTGAGGACTTTGAGGGAACCGAAGTTTTTCTCTACACCTTCAAATACGATCGCGGGGGTAGCACTATTCATACCTACGTTGGAAGTGGGTTGAGTTGGTTACAGGGTATTTTAATTACACCGCAATTGATTGTATTCTATGGCACAATACTCTGGTGCAGAAGGGGATACAAGGAAATTTAACTCACTACTGCAAGTACAGAAAATGCACAAGGAAAAGAAATGATGGCTCTAAGTGTTATCCGTCGGTTGCGTTGGAGTTTATTGGTCGGCTTGTGCTGCTTGTTGGTGCTACTGACAAACTGTGGTGGTGGTAACGATTCTGGTACGAGTGGGACGGGGAATACGGGTGGTGCGGCGAAAACTTTAACTGTGGGAACTGAACCCGCATTTGCGCCATTTGAGTTTAAAGGGACGAATGGTGAGTTACAGGGGTTCAGTATCGATTTGATGAATGCGATCGCTAAGTCGGCTGGATTTACAGTCAACTTTCAAAGTTTACCTTTTGATGGTTTGATTCCCGCCTTACAGGGAAAAACGATCGACGCAGCCATTAGTAGTATGACGATCACCAAAGAGCGATCGCAAACAGTTGATTTCTCTCGTCCCTATTTTAAGGCAGGGTTGGCGATCGCGGTTCGTAGCGACAACCAAGATATTACGAATTTTGTGAGTCTCGAAAATAAAAGAATTGCCGTTCAAATTGGTACAACTGGGGCGGAAGAAGCCAAGAAAGTTGCAGGGGCGAAAATCAGTAGTTTTGATTCTGCACCTTTAGCTTTACAGGAATTGAAAAATGGTAATGTGGATGCAGTTATTAACGATGCACCTGTTACTTTATATGCAATTAAAAATGCTAACCTTTCAGGGATTAAAGTTGTCGGTCAATTGCTGACGGAAGAGTTTTACGGTATTGCTACGGCTA
>NZ_JBOFLP010000247.1:0-47835 GCF_051657925.1 Chroococcidiopsis sp. | reverse complement strand
TAATGGAGGGAATTAACAATCGAATTAAGCTGATTAAACGGCAAGCTTATGGTTTTACGAATTTCACTAACTTTCGTGAACGGCTACTAGCTTGCTTCTCAAATTAGAAAAAATTATCACCGTCTTAACGGAAGAACCTAAATTATTGTCATTTCGATCGCTTCTTTAGGTCGAGGTAGGGTCGTTATTAACGCACCCTACATATGGTAAAAAACTGGTAATTTAAAGAACAACTGATTTATGCGATCGCTACCTTGAAAACTCGTTCTTATTCTCGTTCTTCTTACTCGCAGCTACTATCATACATCCGTCCCCAATGGCAAAATCTAGCTAAGGGTGGCGTGGGAATTTTGGGCTTTGTCATTGCTACCTTAGCCTTAATTCATCTAGCAGGAAGGTTAACCACACCGTTTGCTGAAGGTAACGTCGTTGCGATCGCGCAACTTTCTAGTTTATGTGCTGTTGTCTTTTTGATTAGAGGAATTGCTCAAGCGATCCAAGATATTTATATGGCAAAAGCAGCTTTAAAAGTTGCTTTTCATCTCAGAAAACAAGTTTACAGCCATCTACAAAAACTCAATCTTAGCTATTTTGAAACTGCGAAAGCAGGCGATTTATCTTATCGACTGACTGAAGATATCGATCGCATTGGAGAAGTCGTCAATAAAATTTTTCACGATTTTATTCCTTGTCTTTTGCAGTTGGTGGTAATTCCGATTTACATGTTATATCTCAATTGGCAACTGACAATCGCAATTATTTTAGTCGTGCCATTAATTGGTATTTTAATTACTTGGTTTGGGGAACGAGTTAGAAAGTTTTCGCTCAAAAGTCAAAATCGTATTTCAGATTTATCGGCAATTTTAACTGAAGTTTTTAGTGGCATTCGGATTATTCAAGCCTTTGCAGCGGAAGATAGAGAAATTGCTCGATTCAGTCATGAAGCCGAACGAACTTTACAAGCAAAATATTCTACAGAACGACTCAAAGCTATTCAAATTCCAGTAGTGGGATTTTTACAAGCTTTGAGTTTTCTATTTGTTTTCTTATTTGCAGCGTGGCAAATTTCTCAAAATAACTTGACTGTAGCCGGATTTTTTAGCTATTTAGCAGCAGCAGTATCGATTATCGATCCGATTAGTCATACAACTAATAATTATAACGAGTTTAAACAAGCAGAGGCTTCTGTCGATCGCGTGTTTGAATTATTGGCAATTCAACCGACAGTAGAAGAAAAGCCTCAGGCGATCGCTCTGCCTTTAGTCAGCGGTAAAGTAGAATATCGTCAGATCGGTTTTGCCTATAAACTAGGACAACCAATACTAGAAAACTTAAATTTAATTGCTCAACCAGGAGAAAGAATTGCTTTAGTTGGTGCTTCTGGGGCGGGCAAAACAACCTTAGTTAACTTACTCCCCCGCTTTTACGATCCGCAGTCAGGAAAAGTTTTAATTGATGAAATTGATGTGCGCGACGTGCAATTGAAAAGTCTGCGACGACAAATAGGGATTGTTCCCCAAGAAACAGTTTTATTTTCGGGTGCGATCGCAGAAAATATTGCTTTTGGACAGGCTAGCTACAATTTAGTAGATGTAGAATCAGCAGCCAAAATTGCCAACGCTCATCAATTTATTATGCAATTACCTGATGGTTATTACACTCAAGTAGGAGAAAGAGGCGTAAATTTATCGGGAGGACAAAGACAAAGAATTGCGATCGCTCGTGCGGTTTTACTCGATCCGCGTATTCTGATCTTAGATGAAGCTACCTCTGCCTTAGATTCAGAATCGGAAGCTTTAGTACAAGAAGCTTTGGAACGATTGATGCAAAATCGCACCGTATTTATTATCGCCCATCGCTTAACTACAGTACGCCGTGCCGATCGTATTTTGGTAATGGAAAAAGGACAAATTTTTGAATCAGGTACGCATGAAGAGTTGTTGGCATTAGAAGGACGGTATGCGCGGTTTTATGCTCAGCAGTTTAGTTAAACTACAAATATATTAAGATACTTCATTGACTTTCAGAACTGGATGTTTTTTTATTACTCATACGCTCTTGCCAGCGGCTAATAACTTCAGAAGTTAAACTCTCTTCTGGCTCAACAAATTCTCGTTCAGCCATTACTACTTCAATTTCAGCAGCTGAAGCTTGTCCTAAACTCTGTAATAGAGTATTAAAAAATTCTTTTTGGCGATCGCGAGTTGTTTCAGAAAGAGCCTCAACCGTGTAAGCTGATGTTACCTGACGAGTCAGGGCATAAACAATGTACTGATTTAAAGAAACACCTTCGCTTTGGGCTAAACGCACTAATTGGTGATGCAACATTTCTGGTAGACGTATTGTTAACCTACTCATTTCTAACTCCTGACAAAATCAAAACATATCTAGCTTGCTAGAGCAATAACAACCTCTAAAGGTGTCATCACTTGCAATCCCAGTAATTCTTTTGCAGTTTTAAAATCTCGTATATTTGATGTAATAACAATGGCACTTGCATTCATAGCACAATCGATGATGTGTTCGTCTCCTGGATCGGGTGAAGTAGGTCGCCACGAGTAATAAATGGTTGTAAAATCTGCTTGAGATAGCAAGGTTCCTAAAACGGGTTTAATGCTTTGCCAACGAGTTTCTGAAAGCATACGAGATAGGACATCTGCATATTCATAAGCTAGAGCATTTGAGACATAGACTCGAAATAAATCAGCTAACCAAGCATCAATAATTAAACTAGCAGCATTACCCCTTTGAGTTAATCCTGCAAAGACAACATTTGTATCACTAACTACTCGTAACATGAAATATCTAAAATACAGCACTACTATAGCACCATACTTAGTGTCATTATTTTTAGAGATTCAAGGTTCTGGTGAAATCAAACTTTGACAATCTGAGTACGGCTGAACGTTGCTACTCAGAGTGTTTCCAAAAAACTGAGCAAGTCTGCCATTTCCTTCTCGCTAGGCTGAAATTTTGGCATTGGTGGCGTATCCCCACTAATCACCTGATGAATCAGACTGTAGCCGGATTTTCGTTTGGAAACTCCTTGCAGGCTAGGACCAACATTACCTTCTGCTTGAAAGCCATGACAACCAGCACAGTTCATCTGGAAGATCGCGTTACCTTGAACGGAGTCGCCAGGTAAAGATAAAACGCCCTTAATATAAGGATCGGCGGGACTGAGTAGGTAAGCGCCCACAATCGCCATTGCGATCGCCAATAACAGCGCTAGAGCGATCGTCGCGAACCGCTGGAGCGAATTTTGACTGAGGACGTGCTGGTTATCCAAAAGGTTTCACTAAAAGTCAAATTGACAAATCTTTTCTATATCCTACACATAGCTTAAAAGTTCTTGACCTTATCGGCAAGCAAATAGCGCTAATTTATACCCATTAAATTTTTGTTAAAATCGACTGGCATTCAGTCAGCTAAAGAGTTTTAAGTCAGCCCCCTACATACAACTAAACAGAGGTATGATTAAAGACGTGCAGAAAAACTTAATCTAAGCAAACATATTACTACATCTGACATTCAGGAGATTTGACGTGGTTGAACCCTTACTCGATGGCATGGTACTAGGTCTAATTTTTGTTACCCTGGCAGGGCTGTTTTTCAAAGCTTACGAGCAATTCAAGCGCGGTAAAAAGCTGGGAATTGACTAAGAATATGTAGAGGCGTTAAATATAACGTCTCTACATCTGTTTTGTATAGAAAGTTAAAGTTGTGTTGCCATAGATTTTTTGGCGACAAATTTCTAAACCAGGTAAAGCTTGGGGTTGCCAAAGAGCCGGATCGTATTCTACAGCGAGTTCTCCCTCTGGATGCAAGAGATGATAGCGAGCGATCGCCTCTAAGATTGGCTGATACAATCCACTGGCATAGGGTGGATCGAAGTAGATGCGATCGAATTGCTGTCCGGCTAAAGTTTTCAACCGCTTCAATACGTCACCGCGCAATACTTGAAACTGTTGTTCTGGTTTGGCTATTTTCTGCCAGTTCTGTTGAATAATGGTGCAAGCACGGCTGGATTGTTCGATCCCGATTACATAATTAGCGCCTCTGCATAACGCTTCCGCACCCATCGATCCAGTTCCAGCACATAGATCTAACCAGCGACAATCGGTAATTTTTCCCTGCCAAATATTAAATACAGCCTCCCGCACTCTACCACTAGTAGGGCGAGTATCTCTACCTGAGAGGGATTTTAATTGGCGATTACCAGAGATTCTCATATTCATCGTCAGGTACGAAAACTTGTAGGGGCGGGTTTTATCGAACATCTGTGCGAACAAACCAAAGATTTCTTGGTTAAACCCGCCCCTACTAACACGCAACACCAACCTTTACCTGCGCCACGAAGTTAGATAAAATTTGTAAACCTGCTGTAGAAGACTTTTCGGGGTGAAATTGGACGGCTACGAGGTTATCTTGGGCGATCGCAGCTGTGACAACTTGTCTACCATGAGTGACTGTAGCGGCGCGGACTTCAGAATTGACGGGATCGACGTAGTAGGAATGAACGAAATAAACCCAGGGATTTAGTTGCAACTTTTGCCATAACGTGCATTCTGGTTGGGTAAATTGCAATTGGTTCCAACCCATGTGGGGAATTGTAATTCCTGGTTCGGAGGTGAAGCGGCGGACAGTACCAGCAATAATTCCCAACCCTGGCTCTTTACCTTCTTCGCTGCTTTCAAATAAAATTTGCAAACCAAGGCAGATTCCTAAAAATGGTATCCCACTGGCGATCGCCTGTTTGATCGGTGCTTCCAAACCCCGCGATCGCAAATGTCGCACGGCTGGATCGAATGAGCCAACTCCTGGCAGGACGATCGCATCTGCTTGTAGTATTTCTCTGGCGGAATCCGTAATTTTTGGGGTTGCGCCTGCATTTTCTAGTCCTTTACAGGCAGAGTGCAAGTTTCCCATGTCATAATCTACAACTGCGATCGTTGCCATATTTCATCCTCATTCCGGCACTCTCTTATTCTATTTCAAAGTGAGTAGTAGGTAGCGAGTGGGAAAGCAAGTCATGTATAATGCGGCGATCGCGGTGCTGAGGCTGTTGGTCAATGAGTGTACAATTTTTCCTAGCTTTACCAAGACTAAATTCACCTTTAGAGTTAGACATTCTTTGATGGCAAAAAAAATTCTACTAACTTCCTTTACAACTTGGCTACCTCACCAACAAACGAATTCTTCTGACGACCTATTAGAAAAAATATCTCAACTTAACTATACATTTGCTGTGCTCAACTTTTTGCGTCAGTTACCCGTCAACATTCAATTTGCCAGCAATATAGTGATGAAAAAAGCTCAGGTGTTAAAACCTAATTTCATTGTTTGTTGCGGTATGGCAGAACGCCGACAGTATTTGAGTATTGAGTCTAATGCAACTTGTAATGATAGAACTTTACAGACAAACATTGTTCTCGAAAAGTTAGTCGGGGAGAACAGCAGAGTCAAAATTAGTCACGATGCCGGAAAGTTTGTTTGCGAAGGACTGTATTATTCAATTTTAGAGTGGATTCAACGTCACCAGTTGCCAGTAAATTGTGTTTTTGTTCACGTCCCGATATTGACTGAACAAAATTTAAATTTAGTTTTAAATGATTTTGAATTCATTTTGCAACGACTGGGTAATTATTTAGATGAAACCAGCCTTTAAATATGTCTTGTGGAGCTTCGGATTAATTAGTGCCACTATTATTGGCTATATTAGCTTTACCCTGTGGCAGATCCTGAGTATCGGCACGGCTTATCAAGCAAAACAATTTTGTTCGGGCGTGTTTGTCTCTCAACGCACTCCAGAATCTATTTTCGAGCGAGATGTTTTGGCTGAGATTGCAGGTTTATCAACCTTAGAACAGTCAATTGTCAAGTCAATTCAAGTGAAGATCGATCGCCCGCAGCAATCTGTCACCGCAAGTATTTTTGGTTGGGCAAAAAATCAAGCAATCTTTCGTCCTGGACTTGGTTGTACTTTGGTTATCGATCGCTCTGAAACAGAATTGCGATCGCAGACTCAGCAACTCAACTTAACTCCACGACAAGATCGACGTTGGTTGCAAGGAAAGACAAACCAAATTCCGGCTGAAATTAACCAAAAACGACTTACAGCAGCTATGAACTGGATTTTCAGTTCCCAGCATAACTCTAGGGCTGTCGTCATTGTCTACAAAGGCGAGATTGTGGCAGAACGTTACGCCCCAGGTTTTTCGGCGCAAATGCCGTTGTTGGGATGGTCGATGACTAAGAGTGTGATGAATGCACTTGTAGGCATTTTAGTTAAGGAAGGCAAGCTATCGCTAACAGATAAAAATCTCATGCCAGAGTGGAACAATCCAGGCGATCGCCGCAGTCAAATTACACTCGATCGAATGCTTCGCATGAGTAGCGGTTTGAAGTTTGACGAGAACGAAGGCAACCCTCTGGGTAATCTAATTCAAATGCTATTCGCTCAGAGTAACGTAGCTGCTTACGCTGCAAGTCAACCTTTAGAAGCCGATCCAGGTAGTAAATGGCAGTATGCCAGCGGCACGACCAACATTATCTCTCGGATTGTGCGCCGCGCAATCGGTAACGATGCCGATTATCTGACTTTTCCCCGTCGCGCCTTATTCAATCCCCTGGGAATGTCTAGTGCTGTCATCGAACCAGATGCATCGGGAACGTTTATCGGTTCGGCTTTCATGTATGCTACAGCAAGGGATTGGGCGCGGTTTGGTTTGCTTTATTTACAAGATGGCATGTGGGAAGGGCAACGCATTCTACCCGCAGGCTGGGTGAAGTACAGTCGTACGCCAGCTCCAGCAGCACCCAAGAAAGATTATGCCGCTCATTTTCGGTTGATGAATGTTTCTACACCATCTGGACGTAGCGAAATTATGACCGCTCAAGGATTTCAAGATCAGTACACTGCGATTATTCCTTCACACCAACTCGTTATCGTTCATCTTGGCAGGAATAAAAACAGAACGCGCCAAGAATTTATTCCTCGCGTCTTAGCGGCTTTTACCCGTTAGTCTGGTTGGTTTTGCAGGAAATATTTGTTGGAGTCAGAGATACTTTGTGAACCCGCCTCTACAACTTTTGACTTTGAACTTTTGACTTTTGACTTGCTTATGCTGCCTTTGTTGCCAATTTTCCCCATTGCTCAAACCACTCCCCCACCACAAGAAATCGTACAACCGCGAATTGTACGTCCTTTAACTGGTAGTTTGAATACAGTGCCAGTATTTAATAGTAATAGTCCCGAAAAAGTACAGGCAGAAGGAATCTTACTTTCCACTTTTCCGCCTGGTGGGAAACAAACTAAATCCGCTCATCTGAATTTTCCTTTTAGGGGTAGATTCGATCTGTTTGCTCATCACGTTTTTCAACCGACTACACCGGACGATCTGCGATCGCTCTATTTAGGAATCATCTTACACAATCCTGGCAAGCAAGCGGTACGGGTAGATATTTTGCAAGCAGCCAGTTATCTCAGCCAACCGGATGCACCGTTTGCAGAATTACCACCTGTAGCTGAAAATAATTTGGGTACGATATTTGCGGGACCAGGCGATCGCGTCATGAATGAGATTTTGCGCGGACAGCGACAGTCGAGTTTTCCGCCGCAACTGATTATTCCCCCCGGACAAAGCCAGATGTTATTCAATTTGCCGATTCCGGTACAGGGTTTAGAACCGCCAATCAACGGACGGTCTACATTCATGCGCTTGCGGAGTAGTGGAACGGTTTATGCTGCAAGTTTGGCAATGTACGCGCCGACCGATGCTAACGGACAAGAGCGATCGCCTACTCTAGAAGAATGGCAGCAAATGTTAGAGCGTGGGAATTTAGCTGGACCCCGCGATAAAACTCCTACACCACCAGAACAAACGAGCGGTAAAGTGGTTTACGGTCGCGTTGCTGGGGTGGCGCAGGGTTCCCAATGGCGATCGCAATTGATAGATAGTTCGGGTGCTTCTACTTTAAGTATCCCGTCGCCAGGTGAAGCTTTTTCCTATGGTTTGAGTATGTTGAACCAAGGGACGTTGGGAACGAGTCAAATTCAAAGTGCGCCAATGCTGATTCGTTACCCAGATACAGCTTATCGCGCCCACGGTAACTATGGAATTCAATATAGTTTGAGTTTGCCGCTACAAAACAATAGCGATCGCGACCGAACTGTCACCGTATCTCTAGAAACACCGCTGAAGGAAGATAAACTCAGTCAAGGCGGGTTGCGTTTTTTTAGTTCGCCAGCAAAACAAGTCTTCTTTCGCGGTACGGTAAGGCTGCGTTACAACGACGACCAAAACTTACCTCGGACGAAGTACGTGCATTTAGTCCAGACGAGGGGACAGCAGGGAGAACCATTAGTCACTTTACAGATGAAACCAGGCGATCGCCGTTTGATACAATTAGACTTTCTTTACCCGCCAGATGCAACCCCTCCGCAGGTTTTAACGATTGGGACACAATAGAAATATGTATTGTAGAGACGTTCCATGTAATGTCTCTACACATGTCATAGACGCAAACGAGATTTGTAATCTTATTTTTTTAAACCAAAACCCGTTTTCTTCTTACTACCACCCTTGTTTTTAGTACTAGATTTGTTCACTTCTACAAAAGCTTCTTCAAACAGATTGTGTAAGTGAATGGGAACACTAGCAATTTCAGGCAATTCGGGTTCTATCGGTTTATTATATTCTTGCAATAGCGGTTCTAAATCCCTATCAATTTTGAACTGGGGACGTTCTAAGAACGTTTGCAAGATTTTTTCTAATTGCTTGGGATATTGTTGTGCTAATTTCTTCCATATAAAAGTATTGATAGATGCATTTTCTAAATAGTATTTGATTAACTTGTCTGCACCTTCTTGCGATCGCCAATCCTCAGCTTCTAATAACTCTACGAACTTAGTATATGTAGGTAGAAACATTTGTCCCCAGCGAGGATGAGAAATCGCCGTCACCTGTTCGGCTTTTTTCAGATCTGCTGGTAATTCTACTTTTGGTGCTACCATTTTAGTCTTGCTTTTATCAGCAAGAAGCTGAGAAATTGCTTGCGAGTCTGCGCCTGCTTCCTTGGCGGCTGCTGCGATTTCCTCATCTCCCACTCCCGCTTCTTCAGCCAGTTCCGATAAGCTTTTAGATTCGTCAACTCCGGCTGCTTTGAGGCGTTGTTGAGTTAGTATTTCTTGAAATTCAGCGACTTTTTTATTGAGCTGATAACCAGGCATCGTCACTTCTTCATTTCCAAAGAAATCTATGAATTCTTCGTGATAGTTAGCCACAGATTGCCAAGCTTCAGCTAATAAATCTGGAGCATCGCTGTAAAGATATTTTCTATAGTTATCTTTAAAATTACCAATTGCTACGGCTAGTTTGGGTTTTCCCAATTTACCCATCAGCGTGTAAGCACAAGAAAATGTCCAATAGTCATCGGTAACGGGTGCGATGCGAGTCAGTAAGATTTCTCCCTCTTTCCATCGAGACATTTCTTGTAATGTTTTCTCGTTGTTTGGCTTCACAGTGTAGGGTTTTGCTGTCAGCCAGTTCATAAATTCCAAACCATCAGGAAGAATTTTAGTAATAGTAAATAAGCCGATAAAACTACGCTTCCAACTATTTAGCAATTGGCGATCGCTCTTAGTCAACTCAGGTTGGTTTTCGATAAATAAGTCTATAGGTGTTTTGTCACCAACCTGTCCTTCAGTAATAAATGTATCGATGACTATTTCTTGTTGAACCGCATCATAGCGATCTTTACGCGCATTGGCAGCAGCATAAGCCTCTAAAGCCTCAGCGAGTTCTCCTTCTGCATCGAGGACGAAATCAGTTAAGTCTTGTTTGAGTTGGCGCGATCGCTCTAGAATTGCTTCTACCATGAGGTTTGTTGTGGGGTGTAGGGTGTAGGGTGTGGGGTGTAGGGTGTGGGGTGTAGTGGATTGTTAACTGGTCACTGGTTACTGGTTACTGGTCACTGACAACTGCTCCCTACTCTTGTTCTTCTAGTCTTTTGATCATCCAATGGGACTGAATTTGATAGCCTAGTTTGTGGTATAGATCTAAGGCTGGGGTATTAGATTGAAAGACTTGTAGACCAATTTGTCGATCGCCTTTTGTCCGCGCCCAATCTTCAAGATATCTCATCAATGCTTTACCGATACCCCGTCGTCTGTATTCGGGTTTGACGTAGAGTAAGAATATATATGTATGGCGATCGCCCTTGACTTGATCTACGGCATTTCCTACCCACAAGCAAGCGACTTTGAGGAGTGAGGAGTGAGGAGTGAGGAGTGAGGGAATTGTCGATTTTGAATGTGCGGATTTTAGATCGTGGAATTGTGATTCTTCCTCAGCCCCCTCAGCTTCCTCAGCTTTCTTCTCCCTCGCTCCTTCAACTTCTACCCACCACAATGGCGTATCCCTGGAAAAGTATCGCTCGACGGTGCGGCGGAGATGAGCAAAGTTTTGTTTGGGAAAAATTTCTTGGTAACTCTGCTGCATGAATTGGATCAGCAGAGATCGATCCTGGTTAGTGCCAGAATGGATTGAGTAGCCTGGTAGTAGCTGTTGAGTCACTTCAAACTAGGCAAGGGGCGATAACTTCGTTCAGCTTCGCTAACGCATCCGATCCGCTGGCGATCGCGTTTGTAAAATTAACTTGGGCATTATCTAGTTGGGGACTGACTTCTTCGGTAGGTGCGGGTGCAGCCATATCAGCCGGAATGAATATACGGGCGCTGACTGCAACTAAAGCAATTAAAAATACGAGTACGACTAATACCGGGGCGATGTATTGACGAAAGATAGCCATTTTGGTAGTTGGTAGTTGGTAGTTGGTAATTGGTAGTTAGTGGTTAGTGGTTGCCAGTTACCCATTACCCATTACCATTCCATCCTACAACTGTTGCCAGTCTTCTTCATCGAGTCCTGGTCTGGGTAATATATACTTCGAGTTCCAAGGGGCAACGATAGGTAAAAGTAACAGTCCTGGTATGGCAGCAACTATTGTCAGTAAAAAGAAGGTTGCCCAACCCGTTGCCTTGGCAATTTCACCAGCAGGTCCAGCTAAAATATCTCTACTCATTGCCATTAAACTCGAAAATAAGGCAAATTGAGTTGTGGTAAAGCGGCGATCGCACAGGCTCATTAAGTAGGCAACAGTTACGACTGTGACTAAGCCAGCACAGAAATTTTCGATGTTAATTGCTATGACAAGTAACGAGCTATTTTTTCCCGCGATCGCTAGGGCGTAATACCCTAAATTACTCATCAGTTGCAGAATTCCAAATCCCCACAAGGCACGATTTATGCCAATTTTGGTTAAAATTACGCCACCGATTAATACTCCTACAGTTGTGGCTAAAAACCCCATTCCCCCTTGAATTGCGCCAATTGCGCTTTTACTAAAACCTAAATCTACTAAAAATGGATTTGCCATATTTCCCACTAAGGCATCTCCTAACTTATAAAGCAAGATAAATAATAGAATTAGAATTCCTGCCCCAATTCCTTGACGCTGAAAAAATTCTTGGAAGGGTAAATAAACTGCCTCTTGTAATGTTTGTGGCGATCGCTCTGTGGCTATTTCCCTAGCTTTTGTTGGTAGTAAAAATGATGTAGCTAACCAGGCAACAATGAGGGCTGCAACTATCCAATAGAATATCGGTAAAGGTAGATAACCCATCCCTACTGCTAAGAGGAGTCCTGAAATTAATAAGCCACCTCCAATTAAAAATACTAAATCTTTAACCGTAGGAGGCGATCGCTCCTCTAAAATATCGCCTTCTGGTTGGGGCGACCAAAAAGTTGTAAATAGTCCAAGACCCATCAAAGCAGCCATTAACAAATAAACGACTTGCCAAGGTAAATAATCAGCTAAAACTAAAGCTAAAAAACTCGTGACTAACAAAGCCATGCGATAGCCAAGTACCCAAACAGATGCACCAGTTTCTAATTCTTGTGGCTTCAGTACATCAGTTCGATAAGCATCGCCGACGATATCTTGAGTCGCGCTGAAAAAAGAAACAATTAAAGCAGTAACTGCTAATAAGTTTAATACTCGTACATCTTGGGCAGGTTGTTGTAACGATAAAGCTGCGATCGCCACAATTAACCCAATTTGAGTTATCGCCAACCACCCCCGCCTACGCCCCAAAAAAGGGGGTACAAACCGATCCAACACAGGCGACCACAAAAATTTTAAAGAATAGGGTAAAGCCACCAAGCTGAACCAGCCAATAACCCCTAAATCGATATTTGCCTCCTTCATCCAGATTTGCAAAGTTCGACTCGTTAAAAACAATGGCAAACCCGAAGCAAAACCCAGCAGTAGCAAAGCCGCCATCTTGCGACTTTGAAAAACTTGTAGCAGCGATCGCATTGCTGTCACTTTCAAAGACTCCCATCAGATACAACAGCATTAAATCAGCGATCGCTTTTCCACCAATTCCTTAATTAAATCTTTAGAATCTTCCACAAAAACCTTTAGCGCTCTTCTTTGCGCCTACTCTGCGAGAAGCCGCTTTGCGTCTAACGCTTCGCTTCGCCTAGCCTGCGGCAACTCTTCGAGTACGGTTGGTGCGACTTTGCGCGACATTATTTTTAGCAAACCCACTCCTACATCGCAATCGTCTCCTTCGTCTGAGCCGATCGCCGTGCTGCGTCTGCAACTTTCAGAGCATACAAACTTTCATTTGGAGACACGTACAAAGGCGCACCCATATGTAAATGGTCTAATACCATACCTGTATCTTTAGCAAATAATCCACGTCGAGAACCAATGTCAATTTTTGTTGTTTCCTCTGCTTGAATTAAAACGCCATCATCCTTATCAAAAATTAAACCACCTCGGTCAGCGTGAACCTCAAATTTGCGCTCGTTTTGCCACAAAGTTTCCCCTTTACCATAACTAACTTCGGCAATCGCTCCGCTAGTAAATCGAATTTGTGCCGTACACAAACACGCTTGAAAAAATGACTCGGGATCTGTACCCCAATAACGATTTTGACAACTAATAGTCTCAACCGTACCGAATAAATCTGTAAGGCGATGGATTCTCGATAGCGCTCCACATAGAGGAAAGCCAAACATCTCTTGATTGTAAGTCCAACGTCGAGGCGCGGGGCGTTGGGGATTCATCGTGCTGTAACGGGCGTAGAACGGGCTACCAACTTGTGGTAAATACTGTTTTAAGACTTGGTGTAAGCCACCGATTAACTCAATATGTTCGACGTGCAATAACCGATTTTGAGTTTTAGCTAGAGCAATAATTTCCTCTGCTTCCGCTACATCCAAAGCCAAAGGATATTCTACAACGACGTGCTTGTGGTTTTGTAAAGCAGCTTTGGCGATCGCTCCATGATCTGAGTTAATCGTACAGATAACAACGAGATCGATATCTTCCCGTGCTACCAACTGTTGCCAAGAATCAACCGCTTGGGCTTGATACGTCTGACTAAAGGTTGCTGTCTTTTCAGGAGTATGCCCAGTAATTGCAACGACACGCGATCGCTCGTCTCGTCCAAAAGATTCTGCTCTTAACTTCGCTGCATAGCCAGTACCTACTATTCCGATCTGAATTTGGTCATCGAGCATTGTGAAGATTGGTGTGTGGTAAGGGATAAGAAGAAAAGTTTTGATTTTTAACTTTTGACTTTTGACTTTTAACTTGTTTATGATGTTCCGAAACGGCTAGTAGGCGCTGAAGTTATGCTCTGCTGCCTCAATCCCAACTGCCAAAATCCAGTTAACCCTGACGATCGGGAATATTGCTTCAGTTGTGGCACAAAGCTCGTTCCGAGTTTGGGCGATCGCTTCCGTCCAGTTTACCCCCTAGCGGGTGGTGGCTTGAGTCAAATATTTCTCGCTCAAGATCGAGATGCACGAGAATCTTACGTGGTACAACAATTGACGTTGCCTAGAGCTAATAACTACCATCTCGTCTCGAATATTTTTCACTCTCTAGCGAAAAAATTAGCACAAATCGGTGAAAACGATCGGATTCCTACTCTGTCGGCTTCTTTTACCCAAGGAAATTATTTTTATTTAGTTCAACCAGCAATTTCGGGGCAAACCTTAAGACAAGAATTAGTTCAGCAAGGGACATTTAGCGAGCAACAAATTTGGGATGTCTTGGGTCAAATATTGCCCTTACTCTATTTCATCCACAAGCGCCGGATCGTTCACGGAAATATAAACTTAGAAAGTATTATCCGCCGTAATAGTGATGACAGGTTGATGTTAATTAACTTCGATCTGACCAAACAGCTATTTCATCCAAACAATTTACATCCAAACAACTCATTTGATGATGACTCCGCATTACAAACAAATCTCGATTTCTACGATTTAAGTGTAGCTTGTCTGCATTTATTATCTGGAGTTCATCCCTATTTTTCTTGGCTTCAAGGCGATCGCGACTGGAGCGCGAATTGGCAACGCCACCCGTTATTACAAGCAGTTAGTCAGGAACTCGCGCAGGCGATCGATAGGTTACTACAAAAAAAACCTCAGCAAAACTATCTTGCAGTAGCGCGATCGCCTCAGCCGATTGCACCTGCACTGATAACTCCGTTAACCGCAGTAGAAACCGCAGCTTTAGTATCCCTGCAGGCAAACACCTCAGCCACATCGCCTCAACCCACAGTCATAACTCCATCAGCAAAACCATCTAAACGGAGTCGGCTTTTAGGTGGCTGCTTTCTGCTGTTACTGGCACTAGTAGCATATTTGTATTACTGGCAACAACAGCAAGTCAATACAATAACAGGGCATACAGATGAAGTGAATAGTGTTGCTTTTACTCCTGACGGTAAAAAGTTTGCTACTGGTAGCGACGATCGCACTGTCAAAATCTGGGATGCAAATAGCTGGCGAGAAATTCGCTCGCTTGAGGAACATTTAGACTGGGTTTATTCTGTGGCGATCGGTAATGACAATCAAACCCTTGTCAGTGGCAGTAAAGACAATACCGTAAAAGTCTGGAATCTCAACACTGGGCGAGAAATCAAAACTCTACGCGGGCATAAAAGCTATGTCAATTACGTTGCCATTAGCCCAGACGGACAAAAGATTGCCAGTGCAAGTTATGACAAGACGGCTAAAATTTGGGATCTGAAGACAGGGAAAAATATCACCCTTACAGGGCATACTGCGGAAGTTCTCACCGTTGCCATCAGCCCCAACGGACAGAAGCTAGTCACTGGGAGTGGCGATAAGACTATGAAAATTTGGGATTTAAACAATAATCCAGTCAAAGAATTGCGCACCCTCAGAGGACACAAAGGTGCGGTTTGGTCTGTTGCCATTAGTCCAGATAGCCAGCAACTTTACAGCGTCAGCGACGGCACGACGATCGCAGTTTGGAATCTTAACACTGGTAGAGCAATTCGGACGATCGCAGGTCATACTGCCGATATCAATCTCGTTGCTGTGAGTCCAGATGGGCAAACAATTGCTACGTGTAGTGACGATCGGACAATAAAGTTGTGGAACATCATTTCAGGCGCAGAACTCGCCACGTTTAAAGGGCATACAGCAGCAGTTTGGGCTGTGGCATTCAGCCCTGATGGGCGCAAGTTGGTAAGTACGAGTGAGGACAAAACAGTTAAGGTGTGGCGCGTACCGCTATGACTTGTGACTTGTGACTTGTCCCCGTCCTTGACAGCTCGTCATTTGACAAGGAGTCCATTTTTTTTAGTATATTTTCAGTATATTTTGGGTATTTCTACCCTAGAAATAACTAGCCAGGGAAGATAAACCAAAGGAGAAGAAACTTTCCTCAATTTTCTGGATACAAGTGATAAAGATTCTCAATTATCTTGCAGCAAACTTTGAATGACTTTATACTCTCTTGTAAGGTAATTCTCGTTCTTCTGAACTCCACTCAGGTACAAATCCACCTACTTACATTCTGAAAATAGATATTAAAATCGCCAATAATGCCGTCTACCATACCTAAACTTTGAAATTTACACTTGGAACTGCTTATGTCATCCCCCTTGCCCACAATTACCATAGCTGAGAATTTATCTCAGCAGACTTTCAAGCGCCATGACTCAATTCCCCTAAAATCGGAAATGCTGTTGCATATCGAGCGGGGAGCTGTTCGCACTGTCACTTGGAATGAGGAGGGAACAGTAATGACACTGGGGTATTGGGGTACAGGTGATGTTGTCGGTCAGCCTTTGTCGAATATCCAACCTTATCAAGTTGAGTGCATTACAAGTGTAGAAGTCAGCTACGTCCCCTCGTACCAAAGAGAACGGGTGTTGACAGCAATTTGCCAGCACGTACAACAAGCGGAGGAACTACTAAGTATTATTCGCCAAACCAACGCTCGCGATCGCCTGCTACAAATGCTACTGTGGTTAGCGCGTAAGTTTGCCCGTCCTGTGGAACGCGGACGGTTAATTGACTTGCGCCTGACTCATCAAGAGATCGCAGAATTTATTGGTATGACTCGCGTATCCGTGACGCGCCTGCTATCTCAGCTCGAACAAGAAGGTATTATCGATCGCCCCCGCCGCCATTTCATTGTCTTATTAGATCGTCAAAGTAAGTTTGCTTGATATAAGTAGGGTGGGCATTGCCCACCTCACAAACTCCTACTTTTCAACAACAGTTCTGATAAAATTAAGGCAATATTCCAAGCATCGTCTCCACCGCGATGATGCGTGCCTTCGAGGGGAAAATTGAGCTTTTCTAATGCTTCTTATCTTGGCATTGTCTAGAGATGAAACCTATGGTTTGAAACACGCGCTGTTCTGGTTCTGGAGGTAAGCTAGCGGCTGCTTTTCGATCTTCATCTGCACCTTTTTTGTCACCAATGCGATCGCGTGCTACGGCTCTTTTAGAATAAGTTGTAGCAGCCGATTTTGGATCGAGTTGAATAGCTGTTGTATAATCGGCGATCGCACCTCGATAATCTTTCACAGCAAAACGAGCCTCAGCTCTACCGTAATAATTAAAAGCAGAGAAAATTGTCTCGTTGCCAAACTTAATTGCTTGCGTATAATCTGCGATCGCTCCTTCATAGTCTCCCTGCTTAGCCTTTACCAAACCTCGTTGGTATAAAGTTTCAGCGTCCGTAGAAACGGGTTTTTTAGAGTTTTTAAAAATCGATCGAGCAATATTGAGATAAGTTTTAGCAGCAGTCTTCTCTTGAGTAGAAGGTAATGGAGCGCTATTCAAGGGTAATCTTTGCCCAAAAGCGATCGCGGCTATTGCCACAGAGGCGATCGCGTGAAATACTAGAGTCATTACTGAATTTAAAAGTATAAATTATTACTATTATGACATCGTGTGTTAGAAAGGATGATGGGAGATATTCATGACAGTTGATACCGACAGCAGAGAAGCGTCTTTATACATTGCTGTGATTCTATTTGAATCATCGTCAAGTGCGCCAAACGATCGACCTTTATACGAAGAGTGTTTTATACTCATCCAAGCTAATTCTTTAGAGGAAGCTAGGGAAAAAGCTTTGCTTTACAGCCGCCAACAAGAATGCAGCTATCAAAATCAGGACAATGACACTATTACTTGGACTTGCAAGCAGATAATTGATGTAAATTCGGTTTTATATGATGATTTTGACGACATTACAGAAATCTATGCCCGACATTTTCGTAATTACGAAGCCTATTGTCAATTCGAGCCATTTTTATCGAGTGAAGAACTTTAACCATTGACTTTTTAGCTGAGATCTCGATCCCCCCCAACCCCCTTAAAAAAGGGGGAACTTTTACCTCTATTCAAATTGGATAGCCAAGCGCGACAATTTACGGAAGCATCTCTAAAAAAAGAGAAACTAGTAGCCCCCTTTTTAAGGGGGTTGGGGGATCGAGATCTCAGATTTCAGGTGCAAAACTCCTGTCGAAATTGTTCTACCACCCGATCCAAACCTACGGAATGAGCGGCTTTAAATAAAATGCGATCGCCTGCTTTCACTCCTCCTTTCAACCGTTCGACTAATTCCGCATGGGTAGCACAACGCTCTACAGGTATACCCACTGCACTCTGCGCGATCGCTTCTGCATCCGTACTGTCTACCAAAACCAGCAGTAAATCTAAATTCAACTGCCGTGCCATTGCCCCGACTTTTTGATGTAATTCTCGCGATCGCTCTCCCAATTCTTTCATTGCACCCAACACCGCGATGTGTCGCTTTCCTGGTGTCTGCGCTAATAGTTGTAACGCTGCTAGCATAGCTTCTGGTGCAGCATTGTAACTTTCATCTAAGATTACCACATCATTTGCTAATTCATAACGTTGCGATCGCCCTGATGGCATATCGACAGTTAAACCTGCTTTCAGCGCCGACCGATCGATTTGTAACACTTGAGCTACTGCCAGAGCTGCCAAGAAATTGAGGGCGTTGTGTCGTCCTTGTAAGGGTAAAGGCAACTCTAATTCTCCTACTCGTAGGGTTTGAGAATCGAGTAATTCTCCTTGAATGTCTCCCCCTTCTAAACCGTAAGTAATAGTTTTTCCCTGCCATACGGTGTTGGCAGTAGAAATTAAGCGAGAATTATCGTAGTTGAGAATTGCCACGCTATCTTGAGGCATTTCAGCTAATAATTCGCATTTTGCCCGGGCGATCGCCTCTTCAGAACCCAAGCGTTCGATATGTGCCGTGCCGACATTAGTAATGACACCAATAGTAGGACGAGCAATTTGAGTTAATAAGGCAATTTCACCTTTTCCTCGCATCGCCATTTCAATGACGGCAAAATCATGCTCGGCATCTAGTCCCAATAATGTTTTGGGTACGCCGATTTCGTTGTTGAAATTTGCATGGGTTTTGAGGACGTTGCCCTGAGTTCCCAAGACAGCTGCAATTAACTCCTTAGTGGTGGTTTTACCGACAGAACCAGTCACACCAATAACGGGCATATGAAACTGACTGCGCCACCAAGAGGCAATTTGTTGATACGCCTGGAGGGTATCTCGTACCTGCAATATAGGTAAATCCCCTTGATAGTGTCCGTCAACAATTGCTGCGATCGCACCTTTTTCAACTGCCGTTGCGACAAATCCATGTCCGTCGAACTTTTCCCCTCGCAAAGCCACAAATATATCTCCAGGCTTGAGGCTGCGCGTATCGGTGTTAATTCTCGTACAAGTTGAAGCTAAAGCATTGTCAGAAAGATGCTGTGGCTTAGCAGCCAATAGAGCAATGAGTCGATCGAGAGTGACTTGAAAAGACATGTTGGAGAAGTCAGAAGTTGGAAACCGGAAGTCGTCAGTCGGTAAAGGTTATAGAGGGTGTAGGCAAATTTTGACTTTTAGCTTTTGGCTTTTGACTTCTTTCCTAACCCTTACCCCTTACTCTTCACTAAAGCTGCTTTTGCATTGTGATTTAATAACAGTTTGCCATCGGCATCAATGCTAAAGTCTACACCAGGAATAAATTTTTGGTTAATTAACTGCTTGTAAAACGCTAAATTGGTAATTTTTCTAATTTCCTGCATGAGATCGGCAGGAATCATCTGTTCTATAGTCCAGAAAACTGCATCGACATCAAACCAGAGGATACGCTCAATACCGACAAGCAACAAACCAGCTAATTCTTCGTTGGTCAGCTTAGTTCTCAAATCGCTAATGATATCGCTACCAATCTCTGAATTACGAGTCATCATGACTCTAGCGATTCTGGCAATTTCTGTTTCCAATTGTAAAGGGTTGCGATCGAGCATTTGACTTCCTGGGATATAGAGCTGAAGCTAAACCGAGCAAAAACGTGCTGATGGTTTTGCTAAGTATATCCAAATTAGGAGACAAATAGACCCTAAGATAGATGATTAATTTGTGTAGCTGCGAAATTTAGTTGTCCAAGCTTCAACGAACATTGATGCGGTACATTTTAGGAGTGACTCCTGTTTGTTGCCGAAACCATTTGCCTAAATGACTGTGACTGCTGAAACCACACTGCAAAGCAATGTCCATAATGGATAGTTTGGTTTGTATGAGTAACTGCTTTGCCTGTTCCACCCGCTGCTGAAGCACGTATTGGTGAGGGGTAACTTGTATCGATCGCTTGAAGAGGCGGCTGAAGTGAAATGGACTCATACCGAGTAATTGAGCTAAATCGGATAAGGTAATGTCGTCAGCCAGATGAGCATTAATGTAGTCCGCGACTTTTAGCAGTTGGCGATCGCTCAATCCCCCGTCATATACGGCTATACTACGTTCGACAGCCACGTAGTTTCTAAGCAAATGCACGGCTAATACATTTGTCAGCGACTCAACATAAAGTTTTCCTGCCAGTCCTCCAGTCTTGAGTTCGGCAAGCAGCATCATGCTAGTTTGTTCGACCTGAGGATTTCGAGCGCGGAACTCAGGCAACAGTTCAACGCGATCTGGATCGAGTTCGAGCGTATCTCGGGCAACCTGTTGGAAAAACTGAGACGCTAGCTGAATTCTTAAAATTCTGTCTTCGTCATTTCCCTGACAGATTAGCACGGCTTCAGCAGGCGTAATAGAAATATCGCCTTGGCTGAAAAGACCGCTATGACGACGATCTCCAAGTGTTAGTGACAGACGGGACGGACGACGATTTAAAGATACACAAAGGGTATGACTAGTTAAATTTTGATAGGTTTCTTGCCCTGGAGGATATCGAAATTCCTCAACCAAAATATTCTGCCAACCATACGCTTGACTGGAATAAATCGGTGGATAAAGATCGGTGTTAAGCTGAACCGTCTGCGCCAGTGGTATCTCTAAACCTTGCATCTAGTTACCCAATCTCTTACACCTTCAATTATCGGTCACTGGTCACAACTGATAACTGATAACTGATTCAAAGTCGCCGCAAGATTGTGATAGTCGCGCAAGGTTTGAGTAGTCCAGAATTTTCGACTTGGCTAAATTGTAGGGTACGAGCAACTACTACAGCAATAAAGCATTGGGAGATAACCTGATGGCACGTATTCTACACGTCGATTCCAGTCCGAGGGGAGAGCGGTCGCATTCTCGCAGATTCACAAGAGAATTCGTTGAGGCTTGGAAGCAACATCATCCAGACGATATTGTTACCTATCGCGATGTCGGGCGCAATCCCGTTCCCCATGTTGACGAACCGTGGATTGCAGCTGCTTTTACACCACCAGAGCAACGAACTCCTGAATTACAGGAAGCGATTCATATTAGCGATCGCCTAGTGGACGAATTCTTAGCCGCCGATCTCTATATCATTGGTATTCCCATGTATAATTTCAGCGTTCCCAGCACGCTCAAGGCTTACATTGACCAAATTGTGAGGATTGGACGAACATTTGCGTTTGAACCAGAGGATGCTGCAAATCCCTACAAACCACTAGTACTAGGTAAGAAAATGTTTATCGTCACGGCGCGAGGTGATTCTGGCTTTGGAATTGGCGATCGCAACGAAAAGCTGAATTATCAAGACCCTTATTTAAGAACGATCTTTGGGTTTATTGGCATTACCGACATCAGCTTTATTTCTATCGAGAATGATGAGTTTGGTGGCACGAGTTTGGCTCAATCGATCGCCAACGCTCAAGCAAAAATCGCCGAGTTAGTTGCAGCATAGAAGCGTGTAGGAACTTATAAAAGCTTTTGGGTAAAAAAGACTGTTAATTCTGGCGATCGAGTCTAAGCCTTTTTGTAAGTGTCTGAGCCGATCCCAACTCGATCGCATCAGACGAATACCATACACCCATTACACCCCTGCTGGGAAGAGATTATCTTGACTTGAGGAATGGATGATGCTCTTTTTCAATTGATTCGATAACTGCTAATCCAATGACAGAAGCCGATAAAAGCAGTACTACAGAAACCAGATAAGCGTTGACAAAAATGCGTAAGGCTGTATCGAACAAAATGTACGTAGTCATTTTTACTTGCTTTGGCTCAACTTAGGAGTTGATGCGATTGACTTTTCTATTTACCCATCTGTCTGGGTGAGAGTTCCACCGAGAGATTACTGTAATTAATTTTCTTTTTAGATACCACTTCTGTGATTGTACGGAGGGAAGCTGACAGTGACTAGTTAATTCCGACTCCCGACTCCCTAAAAAACACACCGTTCGATTGTAGCTACCACAGATTGAGACAGGGCAGGGAGATCGTATCCTCCTTCTAGACCAAAAACAATTCGATGGGTAATCTTAAGACAAAATTCCGTAAATAATCCGTAATCTTGCGGTTGCAGGTACATTTCAGCTAAGGGATCGGCGGCATTAGCATCATATCCAGCACTGACGATCAGTAGATCGGGTTGAAACTGAGTTAAAAATGGCATCACTTGAGTTTCAAACACTGGTTGGTAATCGGCGATCGTGCTACCTGGAGGAAGAGGTAGATTCAGGACGTTGTTATATGCACCCGTTTCTGCGGCTGCACCAGTGCCAGGATAGCAGGGAGACTGATGTAGGGAGCAAAAAGCGATTTGGGGGTGGTTCTCAACGATCGCCTGAGTCCCGTTACCGTGGTGTACGTCCCAATCCAAAATTGCCACGCGGTTGATGTTGGGCTGTTCTAAGGCATAATGGGCAGCGATCGCCGCATTGGAAAATAAACAAAAGCCCATGCCGCGATCGCTTTCGGCGTGGTGTCCAGGCGGACGAGAGAGAACAAAAGCAGGATTATTTGTTGCTAGCGTGTAATCGATCCCATCTAACCAGGCGTTGACTGCTAATAGTGCCACATCGTAGCTGCGGGGAGATACAGGAGTATCGAGATCCAAATAACCACCACCTTGTGTAGCGAGTTCTCGAACAGATTGGATGTGATGGGGTGAATGGACTTTTTTCAACCACGCGATCGCCCTTTGAGAGTCTGTCACAGGCGATCGCCATTCTAGTTGGTGAGCAAAGCTAGTATGTTGTAAAGCAGACGCGATCGCGCTGATGCGTTCTGGTTTTTCTGGATGAAATCGTCCCGTTTTGTGTTCGAGAAACTCGTCAGAATAGATGACAGCCAGCATATCTATAGCAATCCTTATTGATTCATCAGATTAGCGCGTTGTGGTTGTCATTTGTAAGTGGCTAGTAGCTAGTAGCTAGTGGCTAGTCTTTTTTCTAGTCGCTAACCACTAGTCACTTTCTTCCCTCGGCATAATGTCATCGCGCAAATCTTCGCCACTGTTCAACATTTCCGGCGACACGGCTTGATTTGCCCGCAGTTCTTCAGGACTGAGTTGCTTCATTTGGTCGTGTACGGAAGGTGGATGTTTAATCTTGTCCAGTACCTCTGGATCGAGTTGCGATGGATCTCCTGGGGGATTTTGCTTTTCTGCTTGATTTGGAGCCGTTTCACTGCTCATATCTAATTCTCACCTCTACACGCCCCAGCTTAAAAGCGATCGCCTTTAGGCACACACTATCTTGAGGCTTAAATTCAGTAGGAAGTGGTGCGTGGTGCGTGAAAATACAAATGACCAATGACCAATGACCAACCAACCAATCCCTAGCAAAATATGATAAAATTTTGATATAATTTACAGCTTTTTGGCAGCTAAACCGAAGATTTAGCAACATCTTGGGCATTATCTGCTGAAAATCGACAAATTTGGAGTTTTTTGCAAAGATATGACCATCATTCCAACCGATCTGCGGAACGAAATGTCGCGGTCTTACCTGGAATACGCCATGAGCGTAATTGTAGGTAGGGCGCTACCAGATGCCAGGGATGGTCTGAAACCCGTGCATCGCCGAATTCTTTACGCCATGCATGAGTTGGGATTAACGGCAGACCGTCCGTTCCGTAAATGCGCCCGTGTTGTGGGGGAGGTACTAGGTAAATATCATCCCCACGGCGATACGGCTGTGTATGATGCCTTGGTACGGATGGCGCAGGATTTCTCCATGCGATCGCCCCTGATTGCAGGGCATGGTAACTTTGGCTCGGTAGATAACGACCCCCCAGCGGCAATGCGTTACACCGAATGTCGCTTGCAGGCATTAACTGAAAATGCTTTGTTGCAGGACATTGAAGCCGAAACTGTAGACTTTATCGACAACTTCGACGGTTCCCAGCAGGAACCGATTGTTTTACCTGCGAGAATTCCTCAACTGTTGCTCAACGGGTCTTCGGGAATTGCCGTGGGGATGGCGACAAATATTCCGCCGCATAACTTGGGCGAGTTGATCGACGGTGTAGTGGCGCTGATCCACAATCCAGAAATTAGCGATCGCCAGTTGATGCAATATATCCCTGGTCCCGACTTCCCTACGGGTGGAAAAATCTTGGGAACGTCGGGGATTCACGAAGCGTTTACCACCGGTCGCGGTTCGATTACGATGCGCGGCGTAGCGGAGATCGAAACGGTCGAACAGCGAGGACGACCGGAACGGGAAGCAATTATTATTACTCAACTGCCTTACCAAACTAACAAGGCAGCCTTAATTGAAAAAATTGCCGAACTCGTTAACGACAAGCGGATTGAAGGCATTGCCGATATTCGGGATGAAAGCGATCGCGATGGGATGAGAATCGTGATCGAACTCAAGCGCGATGCCTATCCCCGCGTCGTCCTCAACAACCTTTACAAGCAAACTCCGCTTCAAGCTAACTTTGGTGCGAATATGCTGGCGTTGGTCAACAACGAACCCCAGCTATTGACTTTAAAACAGTTTCTTCACGTCTTCTTGGAGTTCCGCGTCGAGTCGATTACCCGTCGCACTCGCTACGAACTGAGGAAAGCTGAAGAACGGGATCATATCCTGCAAGGGTTACTGATTGCCTTACTCAACCTAGACGAGATCATTGCTGCAATCCGCAGTGCTGCCGATACAACTACGGCAAAACAGCAATTAATCGACACTCATGGACTGTCGGAACCTCAAGCCGATGCAATTTTACAAATGCAGTTGCGACGACTGACGGCACTAGAAGCAGAGAAAATTCGTCAAGAACACGAAGATTTACAAGTCCAGATTGCCGATTTAAAAGACATTTTGGCACGACGGGAACGGATTTTAGAAATCATCGAAACCGAAATCACCCAAATTAGGCAAGCCCACGCCACACCTCGCCGCACGGAAATCGAACCTGCTGAAGGGGAATTTGATGCGATTGACTTAATCGCCAACGAGAAAGCAGTCATTCTGTTGACGGAACAAGGCTACATCAAGCGGATGCCCTTAGATACCTTTGAAGCTCAAAGTCGGGCAACGCGGGGTAAATCGGGGACGCGAATGAAAGAGGATGATGGTGTCGATCACTTCCTCACCTGCTGCGACCACGACAGCGTTTTATTCTTCAGCGATCGCGGTGTGGTCTACTCCCTCAAAGCCTACCAAATTCCCGTAGGATCGCGTACCAGTCGGGGCGTGCCAATCGTGCAAATGCTGCCGATCCCCAAAGAAGAGAGAATCACTTCCATCGTCCCAGTCAGCGAATTTAGCAGCGATGAATATCTGGTGATGCTAACTAAAGGCGGTTACATCAAGAAAACCGAACTCGCAGCTTTCACCAATATTCGGGCAAACGGACTGATTGCAATCTCCTTAGAAGAGGGCGATCAATTGCGTTGGGTGCGTAGGGCGCGAGTCGAAGATAGTATTATCATTGGTTCTCGCTTCGGCATGGCAATTCATTTCAGAACCAGCCACGAACAATTGCGTCCTTTGGGTAGAGCTACCCGTGGCGTAAAAGCCATGAAACTGAGAGAGGGAGACGAACTGATTGGCATGGATATCATTGCCAGTGCCGTACTCGCTGCTTCGCACATGGAAGAAGCCGATCCCGCTGAAGCCGAAGTCGAAGAAACCGAAATCGTCGAAACCGAAACCGAGGAAAATGGCGAAATAGCGAATGCTGGCGAGGGTCCTTGGGTTTTAATTGTGACAATGGCAGGCTATGGCAAGCGCGTTCCCGTCTCCCAATTCAAGTTGTACAATCGCGCTACCAAAGGCAAAATTGCGACGAAATTCAAGCAAAATCGCAAATTTAAAGACAAACTAGCAGCCTTGATGGTGGTGAATGCAGGCGATGAATTGATGTTAATCACGACTCGCGGCATTATCATTCGTCAATCCACCGATGCCATCCCCCGCCAATCTCGCAGTGCGACAGGCGTAAGAGTACAACGCTTGGACGAAGACGATGCGATCGCGGCTGTAGCTCTAGTTCCATCTGATGTCAGCGATGAAGCGGCTGCGTGTTAAGAGGGGCGAGGAGCGAGGAGTGAGGAGTGAGGAGAATCTAACCTCTCGTTTTTCGCTCCTCATCGCTCTTACAAGCGGGATATTCATGGGGCTTACCGTTGCCCCCGTAGGAGCTTGGTATCTCGCTTGGGTTGCCCTAGCCCCCTTATGGGTGTTAGTGGTTACAACCTCTAAACACTCGCTCCTCGCTCCTCGCTCCTTACCCCTCCTTTGGGGCATTGGCTATCACGGTGTTGCTCTGTTCTGGATTACAGGCATTCATCCCATGACCTGGATGGGCGTACCGTGGCTGAGTAGTCTGGCGATCGCCCTTTTCTGCTGGATCTTCATCACCCTATGGGGAGCTGCTCTAGTGGTTGCCTGGGGTGTTGGCATGAAAGCGCTCCTAAACTGGAAAATACTCCCCTTAAAATCCTTATTCCCCAACGCAAAAACATCAAAAACACTTAGCGCCTTTGCGTCTTTGCGTGACAAAATTCCCCTTAACCTTGTCCGCCTCCTCCTCGGTGTTACCCTTTGGTGCGGCTTAGAAAGCTTGTGGAGTGCTGGACCCTTGTGGTGGTCTTCGCTTTCCTACACCCAAAGCCCCCACAACCTACCCATTCTTCATCTCGGACAACTGTCTGGCGCGAGTGCTGTTACGGCTGCGATCGTAGCTGTGAATGGATTATTTGCCGAAGCTTGGATGGTAGTATTCGGGAGTCGGGAGTCGGGAGTCGGGAGTCGGAAGATATTTGCCTTCTGCCTTCTGCCTCCTGTCTTCTGCTTTCTAGTTCACCTTTTGGGCTATAGCTTGTACAGCCTTCCCCTAGCTCAAACTCCAGATACAGCACTTCAAGTGGGGATCGTCCAGGGTAACGTCCCCAATACAATCAAACTTTATCCCGAAGGTTTTCGGAAGGCGATCGAAGGTTATACGACTGGCTACCAAACTTTAGCAGATCGGGGAGTCGATGCAGTTTTAACTCCAGAAGGAGCTTTACCTTTTCGCTGGCATGACGTTCAACGGACTTCTTTTTACTCAGCGGTTAAAGAAAGAGGCGTAGTTGCTTGGTTGGGATTGTTTGGCGACAAAGAAGGAGGCTACACGAACAGTATTTTCACTCTACTGAGTAACGGACAGATTTTCAGTCGCTACGACAAATCAAAATTAGTACCGATTGGCGAGTATGTCCCGTTTCAAGAAATTTTAGGTGGGATTGTTTCTCGACTTTCACCTCTTGACGAGCATCAACTAGCAGGTGCGCCAAATCAGTTATTCGATACTCCTTTCGGTCGAGCGATTGTCGGAATTTGTTACGAATCTGCTTTTCCCGAACGATTTCGCTATCAAGCCGCTGCTGGAGGGCAGTTTATCCTCAGTCCCTCTAACGATGCCCATTACAGTGCTGCAATGCCAGCTCAGCACCACGCTTTAGATATTATGCGGGCGATCGAAACTGACAGATGGGCTGTGCGTGCTGTCAATACCGGATATTCTGCTTTTGTCGATCCTCACGGTAAAACTGTTTGGATATCGGGACACAACACCTACGAAATTCATGCCGAAACTATTTATCGTCGCCAAACCAAGACTTTATACGTGCAATGGGGCGATTGGCTGACACCGATGTTGATGGTTGTAGCTGTTGTAGTTTGGATGATAGGGTTGCTCGGATGAATTATTTGAGAAATTTGAACGCGGATAGATCGTAGGTCAGAGTAAGGCTGCGATCGCCCTACTCCAGAGATAATTCAAATCCAAGTAAGAGGCGAGTGGAGAGCGATCGATTCTTACCCTAGCCCCTCATTTTCCTTCCCAAGGCTTAACCTGTACTTCTCCCTTGGGTGTAAAGGTAACTTGAAACTGCGCTAATGATTCAGGAGTAGGAGTAGCACCCGCAGTAGGCTGAGATAGTAGGCGAGGTAAGGGAGTTTGCTGGACTTGCCCGTTGGATACGTCGTTAGTCGCAACATAGCCTTTAATCGCTCCATTAGCAGCTACGCCAACGCGGTAAACTAAATCTTGACCGAGGGCTACGTTAGGCTTCCACGCCGGTCGGAGTTGGTCGGTGAGTTTTTGCTGTAATTGCACCAATTGCAACTGAGCGGTGATGGGTGGTGCGTTAGCAATGTTGGTAGATTGGGCGGATGGAGATGTGGGTTCTGTAGGACGGCGGACAGCTTCGGGAATGGGAATTAAGAAAAAGGCGATCGCGGCTAGGGCTAATCCCGATGCGCCTACGGTGGCGGGTACGGCTTGCTTGACTAGCTGCTGTCCCGATCGCACGTAGCGCCGCGAAACTGGAGCTAGTTGCAGCGTTAAATCTGGTAAGGTTTGAGTGTCGGCAAAAAACTGATCGATTGCCTCTACTAAGTCAAATAACTGTACTGTTGTCAGCTCGACTTCCTGCGTCGTACCTTCGATGTGGCTATTTGCCTCTGATTCTTTATGACTTTCTGGCTGGACGATCAAACGATGACGATCGCGATCGATTTTTTGCAGATGTACCAAGCTAGATTCTTTGTTGTGCGCTTCTGGGTGCGTGACGTGACTCAAACATTCTTGGGCGTAACCGCTAACAGCTGTAACCAAACTTTCAAAAAAATCTCTACCACCAGTCAAGGTTTGTTTTGCCTGGATCAGCTGACACTCAACATAGGTCAAAATTGTGAGTACGGGTCGCCCATCGAGAGATTGAGAATCGGTCGGGCGATCGCTCAATCCTTCTAAAACCAGAGTGCAATTGGGCAGGCTGTACTTGCGCTGAATCGTCGTCATTCTACTTCCCCATCAAACAAGCTAATCCATAATCGCTGCATTCCCGCCGTTCCCGTACAAAATAGCAATTGTTGCAGCAGTGTCAGTGCTAGTTCATCCAACTTTTCAGGGGAATTGTAAGCCAGTACCCCAGAACGACGAGGATTCATCCGACTGCGAAAATGCGATCGAAACCTTTCGAGATAATTAGATAGCCGG
This sequence comes from Chroococcidiopsis sp., assembly GCF_051657925.1. Classification (NCBI taxonomy): domain Bacteria; kingdom Bacillati; phylum Cyanobacteriota; class Cyanophyceae; order Chroococcidiopsidales; family Chroococcidiopsidaceae; genus Chroococcidiopsis; species Chroococcidiopsis sp. The sequence goes on along the minus strand of NZ_JBOFLP010000247.1, from coordinate 18,739 downwards.
AGATTCCGATCGAGAGGAATTTGCTTGTCACGCATCTGTTGATATGTCAATAGCAACTGTCGAATCACAGCTGTCAACCTGCGGGCTAAATCGGCGGTGATAACGACGAGTGCTTTAGCTTCTAGCAAGCTGAGGTCGCGCCGAGCGTGCGATCGCCTCAACGGGTTCGTACAGCGCATTCGCCACAAGTTTACCCGATTTTTGACAATATCTTGTAGTTCTAGCTCCTGCGCTATTGCCAAGAATAATTCCGAACCACCAAGTTCTAGGGCTTCAATCGCCAGTAACATCAAATCAATTTGCAACCTCACCCTTTGAGGACACGCCCTTTCATCAACAGGTGGGTTAGGTAAACTTTCCAGCATCAGTGGGAGGGATGGGACGGTTGAACTATCTAACGGATTCGCGCTTGCGGAGACATTCATCTTAACCAAAAATATACGGGTAAATAACTAAAACCAGCCTTCACTAGATTGGCAAAATTGGCGACTGACTGTCTACTTTTAGCATAGAAGGGAGCAGGGAGCGCACGAGCAGGGAGCAGGGAAGAAGGGGACAAGGGGAAAATGACTGGTCATTGATAACTGATAACTGATAACTGACAACTGATAAGAGTTTTCCCTGATTCTCGCTCGAAATTAGCGATCGCACGTAACAATTTAAAACATCTGGAATTCTAGTGTACGATTTTTCAAAGTCTTCCTAAGTCTGCCAATATAGATAGTTGCCGTCTATACTCAGCCAGTCTCGCTGACAACATAATGGATCTCAAGTCCCTGATTCGCGATATTCCCGATTTTCCCAAGCCTGGTATTTTGTTTCGAGATATTACCACTTTGCTGCGCGATGCCGCAGGGCTGCGCCATGCCATAGATAGTCTGGCTGATAAGCTGGATGGTGCGGGGTTAAATGCTGAGTATATTGTAGGGATTGAGTCACGCGGCTTTATCATTGGTGCAGCTTTGGCTTATAAATTAGGCATTGGCTTCATTCCCGTGCGTAAACCTGGGAAGTTACCCTCTTTGGTTCACTCGGTTGAATACGAACTAGAGTATGGCATGGATAAGTTAGAAGTGCATCAAGATGCCTTACAGCCTGGTAGTCGAGTGTTGATTGTAGATGATTTAATTGCCACGGGGGGAACAGCCTGTGCGACGGCGAAGTTAGTACAGCAAATCGGCTGCGAGTTGGTGGGTTTTGGGTTTATTGTCGAGTTACAAGATTTAGCAGGACGGCAGAATTTACCCGACGTGCCAATTGTGACGCTGGTAGAGTATTAATGAGATTATCTTGTGACTTGTTACAAAGATCTTGACCAATCGATTATTTCCCTGTAAGAAATGATATCTCCCTACAGGTTATAGGCTGGCTAGGTAAAGAGCTTGAATTCCAAACTGGAAGAGTTGGGCAGCAGTTCTTTAATAAGCTGTGTGAATTAGCTAAAAATCTTTGGCAACCATTCATTTCAAGAGGCTTTCATGCGTGCGAACTTTGCCAGTTTCCGTTTTCTGAGCATCGCAGAAGAGGAATAAGTAATTTATTTATTCCTTTGAATGGCGTGATTTATGTAACACCTTCGTTATAAACTAGTACTGGAGTCATAATTATTTCTCAAAATCTGTCAATTAGTGATGCGATTGAATCTCTTATTCTAATTTGGGAAGCATCTGAAGTTGAAGAATGGATAAATCAGATTATGTCTATTCCTTTCTAATTGATTTGTGAATTGCTAATCAGATAGATGCAGGTCTTAGCTACCGAATATTAGCCCAAATTACTTGCTTCCGGTAAGTCAAATAATATCGTTGTCATGTAGTGTTCTGCCCACTCTACACCAAAGGCTTTTTCTAACACTCGACGAGTTTTGTCATTTTGCTGCTGTTTAGTACAGTAATATTGTTGTGCGGCAAAAATTTCGGCTTGTTGCGTACTAGAAACGGGTCGAGCAGCGATCGCCTGGGTACAATGTATTTCTAAAAATCCTCGCGCCATTGCCAAGAATTTCTCTTCTTCCTCTGGAGAACCAGGACGAATAAACGTGCAAAATGGTGAAAAGATATCTCCCCAAGCTGGAAGTTCGCGGGGTTGGGAAAAATTCGGATTTGGCAGGTTAGAAAGTGCAGCAGTATAGGCTGGGGATAGAGTTCGTTCTCGATTTAAAGGCGATAAATCTGCGATCGCAGCGCTAATTTGTCCCCTTCCTCCCACTAAGTCACAGCCAAACATGGGTAGAGCGTATTCTACGCGGGGAAACATGACGCAGTGCAGAATATCTAGACTCGTTCCCACTTTTGCTAATTCTAGGTGTAGTTTGCGAAATTGAGGTGTTTGGTAGCAACGATTTTCAATTGTCAGTTTCTCTCCCTCTAATCTGCCTTCAACATAGCCCAACTCTGCAGGAATGACGTAGGGTGAGAGTTCTAAATGGTTTTGCCAAACAGATTCGATCGCGTCGGCTAGTTGCCGAATTAGAGAGTGCTGTTGCGATCGCAGTGAAGGAGTAGAAGCAGGTGTCATGGAAAAATACTCAATACCGGACTGTGAATGCTGAATTTATCACTCACAACTCCTCATTCTATTACTCTATGTGGCTCGGAACTTAAAAGCCGATCGTATATCTGGCTGGAACAAACGTAAAGTTATCCAACGATAGATGCAGCTTCTCTCGAAGTTTCTGTAGCATAAACTACAGAAATGCAATTTTTTACAGATTGCCAATCGACTTTTCTGAGTAAAGAGGGCAAAGGCAGTGCAACTAAATTCTCACAAACAACACAAAACCGCCGATAGAACCCATTCGGACTGGTTGAACAAAATTTATGACAATTCATTAGAGCAATGTCAACGCAATGGTTGGGTCAAGTTGCGAGAACTTCCCAGTACTTACAGTCATGATGAAGCATTGCTCCTGTGCCAAGTGGGAAAAGACGAGTGGCTAGCTTGGGTTCCAGATCATGGGGAAGCGGTATTACGCACGCATCAATTTGAGGTGGATGGTAATTGGTGAGTTAAGCAAGAAATAAGAGGCAATAGGAAAATTTCCGACTTCCGACTCCCGTTCTTAACCCATTACCAAAAATCTGTCACCTCATAACCAAGTTGTGATAGCATTTGGCGCAGTAGGGGCAAGCTGAGACCAATTACATTTGAGTGACAGCCTTCAATTTTATCGACAAATAGACCTCCGCGCCCTTCTAAAGCAAAAGCACCAGCACACTTGAGGGGTTCTCCGGTAGCAACGTAGGTTCTAATAGCGCGATCGCTCATTTGAGCAAAATAAACTCGCGTGACTTGAGTGCGGACAAGTATTTGTTGTTGCGGCTGGTCGATAATAGCATGACCTGTATACAGTTCCCCTATTTGACCGCTCATTTGTTGCCAACGGGCGATCGCGACTTCTGTATTCTCCGGTTTACCATGTATTTCTCCATTTAACAGCAAGACAGAATCACAGCCCGCAATTAAAGCTGAATCAAATTGAGGTGCGATCGCTTCCGCTTTACAACGCGCTAGAGTTTCTACCAATTCAGTCGCATTCTCAGTTTGAATTTGAGACTCATCAAAATTGCTGACGCGAACAATTGGTTCGATGCCAACCATTTGTAACAAGCGCCGCCGCGCCGGAGAAGCGGAAGCCAAAACAAATTGTGGTAAACCCATGTCAGTTATCAGTTATCAGTTATCAGTTATCAGTTATCAGTTATCAGTCGACTTCTTAGATGATCCCATTCCACGGTAGGATTGACTGTGATTTAAGTATGAATGTGAATGGATTGTATATGAAGCACTATTGGTCACGTCTACTTGCCCTGGTTTTGGTAGTCGTTATTGGTTTAATGGGCTGCTCTAGTGGCGGTGGGCTTTCTGGAGATTATCGTCAAGATACCTTGGATGTGATAGGTGTATTGCGCAACGCAATCGAACTGCCGCAGGATGCACCGAACAAAGGCGAAGTCCAAGCAGAAGCCCGCAAAAAAATTAATGATTTCGCCGCTCGCTATCAGCGTAATGGTAGTTTGACAGGTTTAAGTTCTTTTACCACCATGCGCACCGCTTTAAATTCCCTGGCTGGTCACTACAGTTCTTATCCTAACCGTCCTCTACCAGCAAAACTTAAGCAACGCCTGGAATTAGAATTCAAACAAGTAGAGATGGCGGTTGCTCGGGGAAATTAAGCTTAGTTATTAGTGGCATATTTAAGAAATATGTATCTTTGCTGGTGGCAAGCAGGTTACTGCTTGCCAGTATTTTTTTACACAAACAAAGCAGGCGATCGCCTACCGGGAAACGGATAAAGGAAACATCAGTGGCAGGAATTCCGAATAATTACGAATTACACAGGACAAATTTCAAATTATTCTGAGTGATGGCAGCAACCAAAGGTCGAATACCAACGTCAAACTAAGTCGTAAGTTGTAAGTGGAAGAGTTATCTTCTGCACTCTAGAACATAAAGTCAGCAAGTTTAATCGTTTGTCAACTCTTTAAGGCTATTCATAATACTTTCTTAACTTCCGACTTCTGACTTCTGAATTCCTTTGTCCTATTTCTTGTTTTTAGGAATGTCCGATTGCAAATTAAGTCAATTAAAATTCTTGCAACTGCGCCTATTACAACGATACCTAGCGGCGATCGCCTTTACGAGTAGCTTATTGGTAATGAGCTTGGGGAACAATCCTGTAATAGCCCAAACAACTGCTTACTGTCAGGAATCAGAAGCAGTAAGGCAAGAGAAAGAAAGCTTACTTCAGAAAGCATTACAAGGTGACACAGAGGCGCAAAACCGCTATAAACAGCTAATAAACCAACAAGCACAGCAATTAGCAGAGTGCCGCGGTCGCACTCCGCCTCAACATCAAGCGATCTGGTTGCGCCTTTATCCCTGCGATACTCAGCCAGGGGTATTAGACAAGATTATGGATCGGATTGTCAGCCGAGGCTATAACTATGTTTACATCGAGACATTTGCGGATGGGCAAGTGCTATTACCCGCATCGGCTAACCCGACAGCATGGCCCGCGATGGTGCGTACCCCTGGCACGGAAAATACAGATTTACTCGCCGAAGCAATTCAAAAAGCCCACGAACGAGGCTTGAAAGTGTACGCTTGGATGTTTATGATGAACTTTGGCTATTCCTACGGGCAACGTAGCGATCGCCAATCGGTATTAGCTAGGAACTTTCAAGGCGATACGAGCTTAAATGTTGTAGATAACGCCAGTCAAGTATTTATCGATCCTTACAACGTCCAGGCAAAGCGCGACTTCTATCAGTTGGTGCAACAAGTGGTACGCCGCCGCCCTGACGGAGTCTTATTTGACTACGTGCGTTATCCACGCGGTTTGGGTGGTGCTTCTGTAGTCTCTAAAGTACAAGATTTATGGATTTATAGCGAAGCAGCCCGTCAAGCTTTAGAACAACGGGCTTTGAACAAAAAGGGGCGAGAACTGATTAAACGCTATGTTGCTAAGGGTGCATTGTCAGCCTCAGATGTTGATGAGGTCGATAAGCTTTATCCTGATGAAGGAGAACCACTTTGGCAAGGGCGCACTCCACCCACTCAAGAGGAGAAAAAAGTGTTACCGAGTGCTGCGGCGCGTCGTCCACTACTACAGTTGGAGTTGTGGCGGTTGAGTGTAGCCCATGCCCTACAAGGAATTCTCGATTTTGTCGCCTTGGCAGCTTCACCAGTACAACAACAGGGATTACAGACAGGGTTAGTGTTTTTTCCTGATGGCAACCAAGTTGTAGGTGAGGGGTATGATTCCCGCTTGCAGCCTTGGGATCGGTTTCCTACCAGTGCAGAATGGCATCCTATGTCTTATGCTGCTTGCGGTAATGCCGATTGCATTGCGGCTTTGGTGCAAAGAGTGTTTAAATACGCGCCACCTGAAGCTAAAATTATTCCGGCGATCGCTGGTACATGGGGACAGTCTATCAGCAATCGCCCCTCTCTCGAAGCTCAAATGAGCGCGATCGAGCGTGCTGCACCTCAAGTCAAAGGGATTAGCCATTTTGCTTTTTCTTGGCAAGAACCAGAAATTGAAAATTTGCGGAAGTCTTGTCGCTGGAAATAGCTATATCATCAGGTGGGCAATGCCCACCCTACACTTAAATTCATGCTATAAATTTAGTGCGAGTTGTTCGCAAATTGAATCAGAATAAGTGTAATTTTGAAATAATTGAAAAGCTTTTCGATCGAGTGCGGTTGAGAGTTTTGCACTTAGGTCTAGACGATTCATCCAGTGTAGGGTTTTCGATAAAGCTAAATGCTGTCGCATGGAGATATCAATTTCATCACTATTTAATTGAATAACGCAAATCTTTCCAGTAATACGATGATGAGCGATCGCATGGGTAAATTTTCCTGGTAGTTGAAGCGGTTGCCAACGATCGATTTTTGATAATTGATGAGCAATCGTCAAAGGAAAGCCAATCGTTTTGGCTAAAAAACCATCTGTTCTTTCTGCAATTGCAAAAGTATCGGTTTGTCGATGCCAAAAAATTAGCACGAATAATTCCGTATCTACTAAAACGCGGCGGGGTTTTTTAGGAGGACAAACTTCAATACAATTGTCAGCATGAGCCAAACATTGCATTTGTAAAGGACAAATATCGCAACGGGGTTTCGTTTTTCGGCAGATTGTTGCACCCAACTCCATCATCGCTTGATTGAAATCACCAGGACGATCGCTAGGAATGACTTGCGTGAGATAATCTTGGATACGAGATCGCCCTGCTGTACTCCACACATCTTGTAAGGCTAGCAAGCGACTCACCACCCGTGTGACGTTACCATCAATACAAGGAACTTTTTCGTTCAAGCAAATACTAGCGATCGCGGCAGCAGTATAATCGCCACAACCTGGAATTTGCAACCAGTCACGATAAGATTGGGGAAAACGACCGTTGAGGCGGTTGACGATAAAATCTGCACCTTTTCTCAAGTTTCTCGCTCGCGCGTAATATCCTAAGCCAGCCCAGAGTTGGTGTAGTGTCTCTTCATCGCAGTTGGCTAAATCGTCTACCGTAGGCAGTTGTTGAATAAATTGAGCAAATTTGGGTAAGACGACGGCTAGAGTTGTCTGTTGGCTCATCACCTCGCAGATCCAAGTGTGATAAATATTGACCTGCTGTCGCCACGGTAGCGGTCTACGATCGCGATCGTACCAAGCTAGGAGTTGTCTTACGCCTCGATCCATTAACACTTTTTTCACATAAGTTAGATAGATATTTACGTTGGCTTTACCTAAAACCTAAATTTAACGATTATTCTATGGTTATATACAGAAGATAACTAGTTGAAACTCTATAACTTAACCAGCATAGCGCCTGTAGAAGACAATTCTCCAGGCGCTATAGCCTCTATGCCCCTCTGCTCTCTTTTCCCTACTCCCTGCTCCCTGCTCCCTGATTAAAAGCCAGCAAAGTTGTATCCAACACCAATTTGAATACCTACTTCTGTATCATCTAAAAAGCCTACGTTCGCACCTACGTTAGCTGTAAATTGCTCGCCTATTGGTACATCTACACCAGCAGTTAACATTGGTCCTACATCGCTATCATCTCCCGTAGAAATACCCAAACCACCGCCGACATAGGGTGCAAAAATCGAACCAGCTTCCGAACCTGTATCGATTCCTGTAGGTTGTAAGTTAAAGTCGTAGGTCACGGGAATCAAGATGGTTGTATTGTCCCCAATGATGACTGACGGGCGTGCAGAGACAGCATTGGTTAATCCGATTTTACTGATAACGGTGAAGTTGGTGTCACCTAAAGCCGTACTACCGTCTATACCAATATTCGCCCCCACGCCTATGTAGCTAGAACCACCACGGGTAGACGATCCTGGTTCAATTGGATCTGGATTAGTTGCTGGTGGTTCTGTTGGGGTAGTTGGTTCTGTAGTAGGAGTCGTCGGATCTGTGGTAGGGGTAGTTGGTTCTGTAGTAGGAGTCGTCGGATCGGTAGTGGGGGTAGATGGTTGAGTGCTGGGATACGTTGGATCGGCTTGTGCGATCGTGTTAACTCTCGATCTATCCTTCAAAGCAGCAGCAGAAGTAGAAATTTTAGGGTTTGCAGTTTGCGCTGATGCTGGCAGTTCGCTTGCAACTGCTACAACAGTTGCAATACTAAACACAATGGCAGTCGAATGGAAAAATTTAACATTCATTTTTGTCATCCTCACATACAGTTTGCTTGTTTTGGAGTCTATTACACGAATTTCTGCACCAGATTTGGCACTCCCAGCAGAATTCTAATTGTCTTTTATTGGTAAACTTGCGCTTCGTATAGTTAGTCCTAAAGCTCGCATATCTACCTTAGGTTAGAAAAAATTAATTCTCAGAAGTTATGATTGATTTCTGCATTTTGTGGTTTTAGCTCAGAAAAATGATAAAAATTTATCGTTACGTCTATTTTTACCAAAAAACTTTCATTTTTGTTGGATTATGAGCAACTATATATCAAGAGTAGTAACAAGCAAAAATTAGAGTATCTCTAAAGATATACACAAAATAAAATCAACCTACTTAGGTTAGAAAATTTAATCTTGTAACTCTGATTATTTATCTAGCGTAAGATAGATAAATTTTTTTTTAGTTATATAGTTAAGAACAAGCGATCGCACTTTAAAAGTGCCTCTGAAATCGAAGATAGGCACAGGCGAACGCTAATAAATACTACAGGTGAAAATATAATTAAGTGACTAAGCTTTAAGCAGTCTATCTAGCAGAGAGTTAATCGAACGCTTGATTTGATGCCTGCGTTTCCAATTCTGGAAGGCTTTTTCATACTCCTCGCCTTGAATCTGTGACTTATTCCACACATCAAGACCCAAAAGAAAACTTAAAGATAATAAAATATAAAGTGACCAAGACAAACCCGCGCCACTGACTAGATCTAAAAGGATAAAAAAGATATTAACTAAACCATAGTTACCAAATCTTTTTTGTAACTTTTTCCGTCTATCCAGATTAAATTTCTGCCGTTCTTGACTATCAGATTGCTGAGTCAACCATTCTTGTTCTGCTAATTGCAGACATTCTGGGGAAATTTCTAATTCAGCGGCGATTTCTAATAATTGTTGGCGAGAAAATTCTCCTTCATAGGCTTGACGAGCGATCGCTATTTGGAGAATTTGTTGAATATCTTCTTGGTGATAAGTCCGCACTAACTTATTGTCAACCACTGTTTTCATCTCACCTACGCTTTCCCAGAAAATTTTGACTCAACCCAGATAGCTTCACTGTTTCTATGATAATTCGGAATTCAGTGAGTTGTGCGTTGGTTGATGAGTTGTTAGTGGCGTTTTAGCGAGGTGGCTGGTGACTGGTGTTTTTTCCTCTTTGCTAATCACCAGTCACCAACTACTATTTACTCTTGCGGTGGTTTTGGACGTTTTGTCGGTTTGGGAATGGGGGCTTTGGGTATGGGTTTTTGAGGCATGGGTGTAGAGCCATCAGTCTTACGGACGGGACGTGGGGTCTCGAATTTACCTCTACCTCCACCTTTGTTATATCCTCCTCCTCCCGATCGCGCGCCGAAGGGTTTTTTCATCGGTTTTCGGAAGGGTTTAGGCAAAGTAGCGATCGATGTACCTTCTTGTACGACGAGATTGTCAGCTTGTCTGAGGACGTGAAACTCCCAAAACTGACCTACAGCTTTTGTTTTCAGCACGCCCTGAAGATTGACTTTAAAAAACTTGGGTCGATCTGATTCTTTGCGTGGCGCTTGCTTGATTTTCACGACCAGCCGACTATCCCCTGCAGACTGAAAAACGACTTCACCGCGGACAGAAAAATAACCATCTTCGGCGTTGTCAATCGGTGCAGAATCCGCTTCTGATGGTGCTGCTTCGCTGGTGGGAGTTTCTTCTGGGGTTGGTTGCTTTGCTAGGGTTTCTGGTTCCCAAACTCCGACAATCTGAAGGTGCAATTGATTATCTTTTTGTCCCGTGCGCGGGTAAACCACCCACAGGTGTTCTGTCTCTAAATCTATGTGCTTTTTCACTAAGCTAATAATTCGTCCCAGCAGTACGGCTTGCAATTGAGTACCATCATGCGCCAGTAATGTTCCTTGCGTGAATTGTTCGGCGCTGGCTTGATAGCGACCGCGTACTAGACCAATGGCACGATACTGCATTGGTTCGCTTGGGGGTGGGATTGGCTGCTGGCGGCTTGCTTGGTTTTCCTCTGCTACAGTCTCGGTTGGAGGCTGTTGGGAATCGGAATCGGAAACTTGGGAAGACGGAATCAGGTCGGAATTCATAAAAACTCCTTAGCGGCGGAGACAAATCCCATTTGGGACTATTTTTATCCTGCTGCCCGCAAATTCGAGCGGCGGATAATTTAAGTTACGTTTTGTATGCTGTCGGCAAGCGTAGCTCATTGGCAAGAAGTAAACTAAGCGTGAGCGCAGCATAACATATCACTACAACCCCAATTGGTTGTGATGTTACCCTAGATCGGAAAATCGCTATTTTACAAAATCTGCACTCGTACAAGCAACTAGGTAAATTAACCCCTTTCGCTCGGCAATGAGCAATTAGCATTCTGATGTTAGCTTTTAAGATATGGAAGTAGAGTTCAAAGCGATATCGTGTCACAGCCATCCCGCAGTCGTTGGTTCATCAATCTCGTCTTGGCGCTAGGAGCCGTTTTCTTTATTGGGGCTTCGATGTTACCCCTGTTAGAGGGCATAGTTAAAGATAGTCAGCCAGCGCAGGAAGCTACGCCCACTGCTAGTCAGACAGCGCGATCGCAGTCTGACTCTCCACTGGTGAATCAGGCACAGGAGTACGAACTCGTTCTGAAACAGGAGCCAGATAACCAAGCAGCACTGAAGGGATTAGTAGAAGTTCGCGTCCGCCAGAGAGACTTTCAGGGTGCGATCGCACCTTTAGAAAAACTGATTGCTCTCAACCCTAATGAAGGTTTATATCACTTGGTATTGGGTCAAGTTTATGCTGCCCAGAAAAATAGCGATCGCGCCAATACTGCTTTTGACCGTGCGATGCAAATCGACCGGAAAGATTATCGTCCTGTTTTAGGCAAGGCACTGCTACTTAAAGAACAGGGTAAGTCAGAGCAAGCTAAGCCTTTGTTCGAGCAAGCTGCTGCCCTTGCACCTAGTTCCTCAGAAAAAGAGCAAATTAATAACTTGGCTAATCCTCAACCAACCCCTGCTCCCGCAGTTCCCCAGCAAGAACAAAAGTAAATTTTAATTATTCTTTACTTGCGATCGCAAAAATCAATTTATTTAGCTATGGTGGATTGACTTTCAATCCGCGATCGTGATATTTTTTATTTATATTAGAAATATTATTTCTTTTTTTTGAAACGTTTATATTTCGATTATTAAGAAAACCATCTTGGTTAAAGTAATAGTATCATCAGAAAAGTAAAAATACAAGATTTTTCCAGCTTAAATTTTTCTGCCAGTATTACACTCTTGTAAAGAGATTTAGTTAAACGCAGATAAAGGTAGCGCAGTTTACGCTCTACAAGTTTTTTAACGCTTGTTTTACATAAAGATTGTATTTGTGCAGCAGCCCAAGCTGGAGCAGCTACGAGGCTTACTTTTTTGACTTTTAGCTTTTGACTTTTGACTTACCGATCGGTAGCCAAACGGTAGTACATATGTATAAACTATTACATAGCATTCATTTGTACTAGCATGATAACAGAATCAAATATGAGTGACGTGCAGGAGCCGATAGTTACTGCTGCGCCAGAGATTAGGCAAATTATCGAGCGAGTCTGTCAACTAGAGAAAAATAGACTAGACCGAAAAAGCCAAGGTCATATTAATGACGATATTGTGAAAATTATCAAAGAAGAGGTGCAGTAATGAAGCTCACTTCTATCCAATTATGTAATTTTCGCTCTTTTTATGGGAAAACACCAGAAATACACTTAGCAACGGGAAGCGAACAAAACACGACAATTATTCATGGAAACAACGGTGCGGGAAAAACGAGCTTATTAAATGCCTTTACGTGGGTATTGTACGAGAGATTTAGTGCGGCGTTTGCTTCTGTCGAGCAATTGGTAAATAAACGCGCGATCGCCGAAGTACAATTAGGTGCAGCAGTAGAATGTTGGGTAGAAGTCAGTTGGGAACATGAAGGAAAACGTTACCGCACTAAGCGCAATTGTCGAGTCTATAAAAATGAATTAGATATAGATGCAGGTAAAAGCGAATTATTTATGTATGTATCTGGAGGTGATGGACGTTGGTATATTCCACCAGAACACCCAGAGGAAATTATTAATCAAATTCTTCCCAGTAGTTTGCACCAGTATTTCTTTTTCGACGGCGAACGCATCGAGCAAATTGTTCGTTCTGATAAAAGAACAGAAATTGCTGAAGCTACCAAAATGCTATTGGGAGTCGAAGTTTTAAATCGTGCGATTCGGCATTTAGGAGAAGCAAAGAAGACTCTAGACAACGAGTTAAAAGCAATTGGGGACGGCGAGACACAAAAGCTACTTAGGCAGCAGAGTAAAGTTGAGAAAGAAATAGAGCGAATCAAGTGTAGGCAAATAGAAATTGAGCAAGAATTAGAGTGTCAAGATACGCTGAAGAAAGAAACGAACTATTATCTACGGGAACTTAGCGCGGCGCAAGAATTACAAGAAAGACGGCAGGAATTAGAAGAACTGAAAAAGACGAATCAAGATAGTCTTAAACAAAGTCGAGAGATTTTAAAACGAGCGATTTCTACTAAAGGATATACAGTACTTTTATCAGAAACCACAGCTCAATTTCGAGCCATAGTTACCGATCTTAAACAGCGAGGAGAATTAAAAGCGGGGATTTCGCGGGAATTTATTAGCGATTTACTGAGTTCCCAACGTTGTATTTGCGGTGCAGATTTACATGAGGGAGATTTTGCTTGCGAAAGTGTGAAAAACTGGTTAGAAAGAGCAGGTTCTTCAACTGTAGAAGAGACAGCTATTCGCATGAGCGCACAAGTAGATGAAATTGATAAACAAGCACCTACCTTCTGGGAAGAAGTAGATAGAGAGCAAGCTAGAATTCAGCAATTCAGACAGACAATCTCACAGATAGAAACTGAATTAGATACGATTCAGGAACGATTGCGCAAAGATCCAAGTGAAGAAATTCGGAGTTTACAAAAACGCCTAGATGCAATTGAAGCAAAAATTAGAGAAATAATCCTAGAAGAGGGAGCGAATCAGCAGCAAATCGCTAATTTCCAAGCCGAAACTGAGAAGTTAGCCAAACAGATCGTTAAACAAAAGTATAATGAAGAAAGGCAAATTTTAGCTCAAAGACGAATTGCTGCTACCCAGGATGCAATCGAAAGATTGACAGAAGTGCGATCGCGACAAGAACAACAGTTTCGTTTGCAATTAGAAAAGCGAGTCCAAGAAATATTTTGCGAGATTTCTTTTACTCCTTATATTCCTAAAATTAGCGATCGCTACGAATTGATATTAGTAGAGAATACAATTGGGATAGAAATGCCTGTAGCTGCTTCTACAGGAGAAAATCAGATTCTCAGCCTTTCTTTTATTAGCAGTATTATTGATAGAGTGCGGGAATGGAGCGAAAAGAAAATGCTGATGGTTCCCGATACTAGTACTTTTCCAATCGTGATGGATTCACCTTTTGGTAGTTTGGATGAAATTTATCGCCGTCAAATTGCCAAAGTGATTCCTAAATTGGCAAACCAATTGATTGTTTTAGTGACAAAAACTCAGTGGCGAGGAGAAGTGGAAGCAGAAATGATAGGCAGAATTGGCAAGCAATACGTGCTGACATATTATTCATCCAAACCCGACTGTGAAGAAGATTCTATTAGTATCGGTAGCAGACGTTATCCTTTAGTTAGGCAGAGTCCGAACGAGTTTGAATATACCGTAGCAATAGAGGTGGAAGACAATGGCTAGTTCGTCTCCTACACAGAATTTTGTGGCAGATACTTGGGTGAAAGCTACCTGGGAAGAATTTATAGTAATAGCCGATAACCCAGATTATGAGAAAGCTAAGTTTTATTACGATCGCGGTTACATGAGGATTGAAATGCCACCGATTGGTTCTAGCCGCAGTCAGGATAATCATATCGCTGTTATTATCGTGAATCTTTATGCAAGTGTTAGACAAATTAGAATTAAAGGATTAGTTAATTGCAGTTTTCGTAGAGCAGGTATTAGAGAATTTCAACCAGACTTAGCATTTTATATTGGTACAGAATTTAGATTTCCACCGCGATCGAACTCACCAATTAATGTAGAAGAATTTCCACCACCTACTCTAGTAATAGAATTAGGCGCAACTTCTTTTAATGATGATATAGGACGCAAGCGATTAATTTACGAACGCGCAGGAGTCAGAGAATATTGGGTAGTTGACGTGAATGTTGGAGATATTATTGCATTTGAAATTTCTCAAGGAAGTAGTGGAGAAATTCAAGAATCAAGGGTATTACCTGGATTAGAAATTGCTCTAGTTAAAGAAGCATTACAACGCAGTCAAACTCAAGATGATGGCGAGATTACCCGTTGGCTGTTGCAAAGTTTTAGTCAAGGATAAAAGTATATGATTGCGAATCCAGATTACAAATATATGTCCTTCCAAGAATATTTGGAATGGGAAGAACATCAAGAATTCAAGTACGAATATCTTAATGGTGAAGTTTATGCCATGACTGGGGGTACTATCCCTCATAATATTGTCGCCGTTAATCTTACCACTACAATAAAAAATTATCTTCGAGGAGGTTCTTGTCGCGTTTACATGGCTGATGCAAAAGTTTGTGTATCTGAGGAAGGACCATGTTATTACCCAGATGTGGTGGTAAGTTGTGACGAACGAGACAGACAAGCAACTAAATTTCTTCAGTATCCTTGTTTAATTGTAGAAGTTCTTTCGCCTGGTACGGAAGCTTACGATCGCGGTGGAAAATTTACTCAATATCGTCGCATTCCAACTTTAAAAGAATACGTTTTAATTGATACGGAAAAAGTAAGTGTAGAGTGTTTTCGGTTAAACGATAGGGGTTTTTGGGAATTGCATCCTTACGAAATCGGGGATGAAGTGGAATTTACGAGTATCGATCTTCGTTTTCCTATTGCTTTAGTTTACGAAGATGTGCAATTTCCTAGTTAGCGATCGCATCTTATTATCAAAGTTGAGGATCGAGTTATGACAACAACACAATTGCGTTTGTGGACTGTGGATGAATATCATCGCATGATCGAAGCGGACATACTGACAACAGAAGATCGAGTCGAATTACTAGAAGGGCAAATTATTCAAATGAGTCCGCAACAACCTCCTCATGCTGCTACTACACAAAGAACATGGAAATATCTCTACCGCTTACTTCTAGATAAAGCAGATATTAGAGTGCAATTACCCATTACTTTACGTCCTAATTCTGAACCAGAACCCGATATTGCAGTTGTCCGCATTAACTCTCGCGAATACATTGACGCTCATCCTACAGCAGATGATGTTTTTTTATTAGTAGAAGTAGCAGATAGAAGTTTAAATAGCGATCGCACTTCAAAAGCATGCATTTACGCTCAAGCCAGAATTGCTGAATATTGGATTGTGGATGTGAATGCGCGACAGGTTTACGTTCTGCGAGAACCAGGCGAGGAAACTTATCAACAAGAGACAATTTTGAGTGAAGATGCTAAGTTGTCACCGTTAGCTTTTCCTGAAATTGAGGTGGAAGTGAGTCAAATGTTTTTGTAATTGGGGGTGCGATCGTTTTTTGGAGAATGAGCGAAACACATATAAATTGTTGAGTTAATCTAGCTAAGAAATAGGTATCCGTAGAATGGTAGAAACTGGTAGAATTAGAGTTGCTAAAGATAAAGCTGAATTAGTGAAAGCATTAACAGCAGCAGATGGTGAGACAGGTCCATTTCCGACCTATGCTGATGTCATTGTGTTTGCTGCTGCTTTGGGTGCAAAGCACAAAAAGCGCGTTCCTGTGGGAGAAGCCTCTAAAAAAGAACCAGCACCGATTCCTCAAGAACAATTTATAGTTAGAGGGTATGATGCAGTAATAAATTTAATTGCAATTACTGAAACTGAAGAATTAAAAATTTTGTCCTTGACTGAAAACAATACTACTGAGAACCGTAACTATATTTTTGAAGAATATATTAACGGGGGATTGGAAATATTACAGATAGAACTCCGAGGGGCAGTAGATTATACAGAAAGACTTCTATTGATTCTTATTTCTGAAGTAGTGAAGCAGAAAAAACAAGAAGAGGAATTCGATTTAAGCAAATTCCTCCCGCAAATGTAAGTATTATTTAATTTTAATAGATCATGTCCAACCCAGTTCCATTTTTACAATCTTAACTGCTGTTGATATACTACCTGCACCAAACGATATTTTATATGGTTTAGCTGGATTCTTCGGTTTTGGATCTAATCTAACAATGTTGTCTCTCCAAAGGTTGTTACTTCTTGACCAGTCAATTTCAGCTAATCTCAAAACCATAGCTTCGTTAAAGTGATTTTCTGACTTGTTGTAAGTGTGGTTCAGTAAACGACCTAATATTTCTAAACCATAACTTACACCTATAATGTAATCTTCTTTAAAATTAATAACTTCATCAGTTGTCAGATACTCAAACTTTTTCTCAGCAATTAGTTTTGTATCAGAACAAGTTGCAAAAAATAGATTAAAGGCTGTAGCCAAAGCCTCAGTAGCAGTTTCAACATCATAATCTATAATTTCATCATCAGGATTATCTACGAATGCACAGCTTACAGACCTTGCTATGTAGTTAGTTGTATAGATTAATTTATTTCTAATTCCAATAGATGCTTTAATTTTCTCAGTTTTTCCTTGAAACATCATTACTCGATCTAATAAGTTTTGAGTAATGCCATCTCTTCCTAAAAACTCTCCATAAGAAACTAAAAGAGATTTAGCTAAAGGGGCAGATTGAGCCATGTCTCGAAAATCTGTTTGACACTGACGATCGCTATCTTCTAAAACTAAAGTAATTGGAAATTCATCATTACCTATTAAATGCCGATCTGCGCTCAATATCAAATCTTGCATAGCACGAGTCCGATGTTGCCCATCTGTAATATCTAAGGCAACGTCATTTGGAATAGCTACTAAACAAACTCCTGCACCTAGCTCAATAATTGTAATTTTTTCTCTAGCTATGTTTGCAGTCAATGTACCTAAAACCCAAGGCTTGCCAATACGCGCACGATCTAGGACATACTTTTTAATTTCATCTGCATGACCTTTTACAACTGGGCGATTCTTACCTGAATTAGGGTCATTATCAGTAGCAGGTTTTGCTTGAAGAAGAACGGGCAAGTCTCCAGCAGGAACATTAATCTGCAGCATTTCCCGCTTCCCTTGATGAAAAATTAACCCTGGATAGCACCGATACTTACGGCGGTACTTTGAGTAGTATGATTCGAGTAGGGGATCGAGTGGCTGGCTTGATTCGGAATTGGGATTGTTAGTATTATCCTCTTGCATATTTACCACAAAGCATTTATACAGATTAGCTAAGGTCAGCTAATATAATATGCGATCGTTTGATATTGTGGCATCGGTGAAAACTACAGTGAAAAAAAAATAGATATCTGTGTTAACTTACAATCGGCGGAAGCCCTACTTCTTTGGGTTCGACAAACTGACCATCGAAACCTACAGTTTTATCTTCCACACTTCTCGCATCAGCCAAAGCCTTACGCAGTTCAGCCCGTTCCATCCGATCCTCAATTCCACCCAAAATATAAACTAGTAATTTTGCTGCCAAATCTTTCCCAGCAACTTGCACTCGCTTCTTATTTGGGTCATATAAAACCCCATACCAAAGAGACTGCGGATATTCCATGCTGCTAAATCCGCCTTCCAAGTCAAATTTTTTCAACTTCTTAAAAATCTCTTTCAATTTAAACCCTTTCTTGAAAACTAAAATTCCTAAAGCTTGTGCCAAAGCCACTTGACCGACTGGACGGAACAGCATATTCCCTTCACCCCCATCCTTTTCAAAATTGAACCGCCGCAAGCTAGGGGTGTCTTCGTCCTCCAACAATTTGTAACTGGGAAGCGTTGTCAAACAATCGAATAACTCCCAGAATTCAGAGATTCCTGCCTCAAGTTCCTTATTTTCTGGACGCATGGGAATCAAACCTTTTTCCCACGGTTTCCAATGCGGAAACTTCTGCCCTAAATAGCGTTCTGACATATCTTTGAGGGCTTGTAGCGTTGTCAGAACCGTTGACTTACTGGCGATTGTTGCACTATTCCAATTAATACGCGGCTTTCGGTTCAATCGCTGTTCCAATAGCGGATGACTCACGGCAATTTTTCTCGCCACAATCGAAAAGCCATCATCTTCATTCAACTGGGCTAACTGACCTTTCGTGAGGGGTGCAGCCATCAGATTGACATGGACAAAAATAGATCTTACCCTCCGCCTTGCTGCTTCGCGGGTTTCCCCAGCTACAACTGCACAAATGAACTCGATACCAATTTTTTCTTGAGGGATGTCTTGCAAGTTGTGAGGGACGAGATTATTCGCGGCTTGACTATGAGATTGCTCCAATAAATCGGCTAGTCTGATGTAAGTACCGTCAGGAGATTTGTCTTTGCGATAGCGTGGGAGTTGACCAGTTTTCAGCAACTCCATTAACCCCTGCGCCCCCATCAATCGATGTTGTCCATCCAGGGCGTATATGGTGACATCCGCCTCAGCAATATTTAGTAG